>NZ_JADDKI010000331.1:0-5095 GCF_015356725.1 Dietzia sp. SYD-A1 | reverse complement strand
GGCCGTACGTCACCTGGAAGTACGCGGCCACCCTCGACGGCCGGGTGGCCGCGGCCGACGGCACCAGCCGATGGATCACGGGTCCCGATTCACGACGCCACGTGCACGGGCGGCGGCAGGAGATCGACGTCGTCGTCGTCGGCTCGGGCACCTGCACCGCCGACGACCCCTCGCTCACCGCCCGGTCGGACGACGGGTCACCCACCGACCGGCAACCCCTCCGTGCGGTGATGGGACTGACCGCGGTGCCCCCGGACGCGGCCGTGCGGGGCACCGACGGCCGGTTCCGGCACCTCGCCACGCGCGACCCGGCGGACGCGCTCGCGATGCTCGGCGACGTCCAGCACGTCCTGGTCGAGGGCGGACCCCGGCTGGCCGGCGCGTTCCTCTCCGCCGGGCTCGTCGACGAGGTCGAGGCCTACCTCGCGCCCCTCGTACTGGGCGGCGGCCGGTCCGCCGTCGAGGAGGCCGGTGTCGGCACACTCTCCGACGCCCACGGTTTCGAGGTCTGCGAGACCGCGGTGCTGGGCCAGGACGTCTATCTCCGCATGATGAGACGAACCGGATGACCGGATGACCCGAATGACCACACCCACGAGAGGACCGCTCTGATGTTCACCGGAATTGTCGAGGAACTCGGCACGCTGGACTCCGTCGACACGGTGGGAGACTCCGCGCGTCTGCGGATCCTCGGACCGCTCGTCACGTCCGACGCCGGTCACGGCGACTCGATCTGCGTCAACGGCGTCTGCCTCACCGTCACCGAGTTCACCCCCGGGGTGGGATTCGACGCCGACGTGATGGCCGAGACCCTCGACCGCACCGCCCTGGGTGCGCTGCGTCCCGGGGATCCGGTGAACCTGGAGCGCGCGATGCGGGCGGACGCACGCTTCGGAGGACACATCGTCCAGGGGCACGTCGACGGTACCGGCGCCCTGATCAGCAGGACCGAGCACGCCAGATGGCACGTGCTGCGCCTGTCGATGCCGCCGGAGCTGTCCCGCTACGTGGTCGAGAAGGGATCCATCACGGTGTCGGGGACCTCGCTCACGGTGTCAGCGGTCAGTCCGCTCGGGCAGCGGGAGCCGTGGTTCGAGGTCTCGCTCATCCCCACCACGCTGGAGGACACGATCCTCGGTGGTCTGCCCCGGGGAGGCCGGGTCAACCTGGAGGTCGACGTCCTGGCCAAGTACGTCGAGCGTCTCCTGGGAGGACGCGGTGACCGGACCGGGTGAGCGGATGCGCCATACTTGTGGCCGTGCCCGCGGACGCCGCCCGGGTGTGATGAGTACCGAGGAGAACCCGCAGCAGTGACCACCTTCGACGGCATCGACCGCGCCATCGCCGACATCGCGGCGGGACGAGCCGTCGTCGTGGTGGACAGCGAGGACCGGGAGAACGAGGGCGACCTGATCTTCGCCGCCGAACTCGCGACTCCCGAGCTGATGGGTTTCCTCGTCCGGTACTCGTCCGGATACGTGTGCGTGACGCTCGAGGCCGAGGACTGCCTCCGCCTCGATCTCCCGCCGATGCGGGCCATCAACGAGGACCGCCACGACACCGCCTACACCGTCACCGTGGACGCCCGCGCCGGTGTCTCGACCGGCATCTCCGCCGCCGACAGGGCGCGCACTGCCCGCATGCTGGCCTCCGCCGACGCCGTTCCCGGCGACTTCACACGGCCCGGCCACGTGGTACCGCTGCGCGCGCGGCCCGGCGGCGTACTCACCCGGCCCGGCCACACGGAGGCCGCGGTCGACCTCGCGCGTCTCGCCGGCCTGCGCCCGGCGGGGGTGATCTGCGAGATCGTCTCCGAGGACGACCCGACCACCATGGCCCGGACCCCGGAGCTACGACGCTTCGCCGACGAGCACGGGCTCGCGCTGATCACGATCGAGGCGCTGCAGGACTGGCGCCGCGCGCACGAGGTGCAGGTCGTGCACGAGGCGGCCGCCCGGATCCCCACCCCGGCCGGGACGCTGACCGCGCACGGGTACCGCGACGTCATCCAGGGCGTCGAGCACGTGGCCATGGTCGCCGGTGACGTCTCGGGCGGGGAGCCGGTGTCGGTCCGCGTCCACTCCGAGTGCCTCACCGGGGACGTCTTCCACTCGCTGCGCTGCGATTGCGGTCCACAGCTCGACGCGGCCGTCGCCTCGGTGTGTGAGGAGGGCCGCGGGGTGGTCCTCTACATGAGGGGTCACGAAGGCCGGGGGATCGGCCTGGTGCAGAAGCTCCGCGCCTATCAGTTGCAGGACGACGGCCGCGACACCGTGGACGCCAACCTGGACCTCGGCCTTCCCGCCGACGCCCGGGACTTCAGCCTGGCCGCGCAGATGCTGCGGGATCTCGGGGTGACGCGGGTGCGTCTGATGACCAACAATCCCGCCAAGGCCGACGCCCTCCGTGCCGGCGGCGTCGAGGTGGTCTCACGGGTTCCCATGCCCACCGCGGTGACCCCGGAGAACCTCCGCTACCTGCGGACCAAGCGGGACCGGATGGGCCATCTGCTCGAGGGCCTGGACGACGGCGCCGACCTGGACGCGCACGTCCCGGAGACGAACGCCACCGACACGAACGGAGAGGATCGCCGATGAGCGGCACCGGTAGGCCGGAGTTGGTGATCCCCGACGCCCGCGGTCTGCGGCTGGGCGTCGTGGCCTCCACCTGGCACGACGAGATCTGCGCGCAACTCATGGAGCGCGCACTCGCGGTGGCCGAGGCCTCCGGAGCGATCGTGTCCGTCGCCCGCGTCACGGGGGCCGTGGAGCTCCCGGTGGTCGCACAGGAGCTCGCGAGGTCCCACGACGCCGTGGTGGCGCTCGGGGTGGTCATCCGGGGCTCCACACCGCATTTCGACTTCGTCTGTCGCTCGGTGACCGACGGCCTGACCCGGATCGCGCTCGACGAGGCCACGCCGGTGGCCCACGGGGTACTCACCACGGAGAACGAGGCCCAGGCCCGGGATCGTGACGGACACGAGGGCGCCGCGGAGGACAAGGGCGGCGAGGCGGTGGCGGCCGCACTCGGCGCGGCCGTCACCCTGCGCGACCTCCGGGCGGGGCGATGACCGATCACCGGGATCCCGAGCACCGGCATTTCGAGCATCGCCCACGGCGTCTCCGGATCGCCGTGATCGTGCTGGCGGCCCTCATCGTCCTCGCGCACGTCCTCTGGGCCGTCCTGCTGGTCCGTGACGACACCGGGGTCACGATCGGTGTCGCCGACCAGCTCGCCTTCGTGATGATCGGCCTGATCTTCGCCGGCGTCCTGCTCACCCTTCTCAGGATCAGGGTGCGGGTGGGTGAACAGGGGGTCGAGGTCCGCGGGCCCCTGCGGACCCGGCAGTGGGGCTGGCCGGACATCGTGGGGATCACGTTCCCCCGGTCCAGCATGTGGCCGCGACTCGAACTGCCCGCCTACGAACACGTCGGCATCTGGGCCATCCTGACGGTCGACGGGCAGGAGGCGGTCGACGCCATGGGCTCCCTGCGCGAGACGATCCGCCGGTACAAGCCCTCGGCCGCCGATCCCGAGACCGTCGCCGACCGCTGAGGCGTCGTGGCCGATCCCCGCACGTACCGTCCGTCACCCGGCTCCATCCCCACCGAGCCGGGGGTCTACCGCTTCCGCGACGACCAGGGTCGCGTCATCTACGTGGGCAAGGCCAAGAACCTACGCAGCCGGGTCAGTTCGTACTTCGCCGACCTCACCCTGCTCCACCCGCGTACCCGGCAGATGGTCACCGCAGCGGCGGGCGTCCAGTGGACCGTCGTCTCCACCGAGGTGGAGGCGCTCCAACTGGAGTACACGTGGATCAAGAAATACGATCCCCGCTTCAACGTGCGGTACCGGGACGACAAGACCTACCCCCTCCTGGCGGTGACGGTGGGGGAGGAGTTCCCCCGCGCGTTCGTCTACCGCGGACCGCGACGGGCCGGGACCCGGTACTTCGGTCCCTATTCCCACGCGTGGGCGATCCGGGACACGCTCGACACCCTCCAACGGGTCTTTCCGGTGAGATCGTGCACGGCCGGGGTGTTCAGGCGACAGGCCCAGCTGGGCCGTCCCTGTCTGCTCGGGTACATCGACAAGTGCGCCGCACCCTGCATCGGACGGGTGTCGGCCGAGGAACACCGCCGGATCGTCGACGAACTCTGCGACTTCCTCGCCGGACGCACCGACGTCATCATGAAGCGGATCGAGGCGCGGATGCTCGAGGCGTCCGAGGACCTGGACTTCGAGCGTGCGGCCCGGCTCCGGGACGACCTCGGCGCGATGAGACGGGCCATGGAGAAGCAGGCCGTCGTCCTGGGTGACGGGACCGACGCCGACGTCGTGGGCGTCGAGGTCGACGAACTGGAGGTGTCCGTCCAGGTCTTCCACGTCCGGAGCGGGCGCATCCGGGGCCAACGCGGCTGGGTGGTCGAGCACGCGCACGGGGTGGACGCCGACGGCCGGTTCGACCCGGCGCTCGCCGTCCCCGGCGTCGTCTCCGACTACCTCGCCCAGTTCTACGGCGGAGAGGCCGAGTTGGCCGGGGCCACCGAGTCCGGCGCCGACCTCGCTGCCGCCGTGCCCCGGGAGGTGTTGGTGCCGGCGCTGCCCGACGACGCGGACGAGCTCGCCGACTGGCTCTCCACCCTGCGTGGATCACGCGTGTCGCTACGGATACCGCAACGGGGCGACAAGAGGGCGCTGGCGGAGACGGTCCGCCGTAACGCGGTGGAGGCCCTGACCCAGCACAAGCTGCGCCGCAGTGGCGACCTGACCGCACGCTCGGCCGCCCTGCAGGAGATCCAGGAGACCCTGGAACTCGACACGGCACCGCTCCGGATCGAGTGCGTGGACATCTCGCACACCCAGGGCACCGACGTCATGGCCTCCCTGGTGGTGTTCGAGGACGGGCTGCCCCGCAAGAGCGACTACCGCCTCTACCGGATCCGCGAGGCGGCCGGCGACGGTCACTCCGACGACGTCGCGAGCATCGCCGAGGTGACCCGCCGACGGTTCCGGCGGCACCACGAGGAGCCGGTGGTGACACCGGACGACGCCGACGGGCCCGTCGACGACCGGGCCGACGCGGGCCAGGGGG
>NZ_JADDKI010000330.1:0-1323 GCF_015356725.1 Dietzia sp. SYD-A1 | reverse complement strand
GGCTGGGGGTATCGGTCCGGCGTCGTGGATCGGGTCGAAGAACGTGGACGTGCTGCCGTGCTCGCCGGTCTGCCAGGAGAGTGCGAAGCGGCCGTCCGACTCGGGGGAGAGGAAGAACCGGGGAGGCTCGGGGACCGACCACGACGAGTACCGGGCGCTCCAGCCCCGGTCGGTCCGTGACCCGATGTGCACCGATGCCGGCCGGTTCCCGGCGGAGTCGGCGCCGAGCGCGAGGCCGAAGCGGTCGCCTACGCAGACGACCACGGCCTCGGTTCCCTGGTCGTCGACCCCTCGGGCCTCCCACACCGGGCCGGGCTCGTCGGGGCAGCGCTGCCAGAGTTCGACGTAGTCGAGTTGCCGGCCCACCTCCAGCAGGCCCCACCCCGGCACGTCGAAGAGTTGCCCGATGTCGGCGGAGCCGAAGGCCTCCCCGGCGGCGATGGCGTGGACCCATTCGAACTCGCCGGTGGCCGGGTCCGTGCACTCGAGTTCTCCGGCGAACCCCATGCGGAAGTGCGTCGCGCCTGCGGCGTCGGTGGAGAACCGCGCGTCGCAGAAGTACTGGTCACCCTGGATCCAGACGACGTCCGAGCACTGGTCGGGGACGGAGTCGCGGGAGTGGAACAGGTGGCGCCGGTAGGCCGCGGGGGCCGGGCGCGGGGCGGGTTCCATAGGACTCCTTCAAATCGATCACTTGATCGGAAGTAGTCAAACGGTGGTGCGTTGCCGCGCTGTTACGTAGGCGTCAAAGGATGAGAAATTGGGTGATCACCGCTGGGCGCGTGCCGGTCGTCCCGGCGCCGGCGACACACCGCGAAGCGCCCGCGATCAGCTCGTAGAGTGGCGCCATGAACCTGCTCCTGCTGTCCCTCGGCGTGGGCGCCGTCCCCGACTTCCTCGCCGAGCACGTGAACCGTCCCGCACCCGTGGTGCGCATCGGATTTCTGAACGATGCCGCCAGCCCGTACGCGGGGGCCGGGTTCGTGGCCGCGGAACGCGCGCAGTTGGCGGACCTGGGGTACGTCCTGACCGACCTCACCGCCGCCGATATCGACGACCCGCGTGAGTTCGCCGCCCTGCTCGACGGGCTCGACGCCCTGTACGTCGCCGGCGGCAACACCTTCGTGCTCCTGGCGGCGCTGCGCCGACACGGCGCGGATGCGGCCGTGGTCGAGCGGGTGCGGGCGGGGCTGCCCTACATCGGCTCGAGCGCCGGATCGGTCGTCGCCGGACCCGGCATCGAGCCGGTCAGCCTCATGGACGACCCCTCCGCCGCCCCCGACCTCGCCGACCGCAGCGGACTCGGACTGGTCGACACCGTGG
>NZ_JADDKI010000329.1:0-5955 GCF_015356725.1 Dietzia sp. SYD-A1 | reverse complement strand
CGCTCGGCCGGGCCGGCGCTCACCGGGGCCGGGGCAGCGGCACTCCTCGCCGCGGGCGCCGTCCCCATGATCTGGCCGACCCGTCGGGTGCGGCGCGACGATCGCTACGTGACGCCCGCCGCACGTCGCCAGGGCCGGGGGACCGGCGAGTCCGCCGTGGACACCGGCACTGACCTGTGGCAGGAACTCGACGAGGGTCGCGATCCCACGGGGTGAGCCCGGCGAGAGCGGGTCCCGATTCTGAGAACCCCATGTGCTGCCTCTATTGTTGATCTCGATCACACTTCCTGCCCGAACACTGCAGAGGGAGGTCACGGTGGGTACCGTGCTCGACTCGATTATCGACGGGGTCCGCGAGGACGTCGCTGCCCGCGAGGCCGTCACCGACCTCACTGCGGTCAAGAAGGCGGCCCGGTCGGCGCCCGAGCCGCGGGACGCGCTCAGGGCGCTCCGGGGGGCGGGTGTCGGCGTCATCGCCGAGGTCAAGCGCGCGAGTCCCTCGAAGGGTCCGCTCGCCGACATCCCTGATCCCGCGGTGCTCGCCCGGATGTACGAGGAGGGTGGTGCCCGCGTCATCTCGTGCCTGACCGAGGAGCGCCGCTTCAACGGCAGCCTGGCGGACCTGGACGCGGTCCGTCGGGCCGTCGACATCCCGGTACTCCGCAAGGATTTCGTGGTGGGGCCGTACCAGATCCACGAGGCCCGGGCCCACGGCGCCGATCTCGTGCTGCTGATCGTGGCGGCTCTGGAACAGGACGCCCTGGTGTCCCTGCTCGACCGCACGGAGTCACTGGGGATGACGGCGCTGGTGGAGGTCCACACGGAGGAGGAGGCCGATCGCGCCCTCGAGGCCGGTGCCACCGTGATCGGAGTCAACGCCCGGAATCTCAAGACGCTCGAGGTCGACCGTGATGTGTTCTCCCGCATCGCGCCGGGCCTGCCGTCCGGAGTGGTCAAGATCGCCGAGTCCGGCGTCCGTGACGCGTCCGACCTCCTGTCGTACGCCAGCGTGGGTGCGGACGCGGTCCTCGTGGGTGAGGGCCTGGTGACCAAAGGCGACCCCCGTGCGGCGTGCAACGCCCTGGCCACGGCGGGTTCCCACCCGTCGTGTCCGCAGGGACCCCGCTAGGCCCCCGGCGCACGCTTCCGGCAGACTGGGAGCCGTGAATTCTAACGAGCTGACACCGCTGCCCTCGATGGGAGACGTGCTCCGGACGACCACCGGACACGAGCCCGACCAGCGGGGCCACTGGGGTGCATTCGGTGGGCGCTACGTCCCCGAGGCGCTCATGGCGGTCGTCGACGAGGTCGCCGACGCCTACGCCAAGGCCCGCGCGGACGACGCCTACCTCGACGAGCTCGACCGGCTCCAGCGCGACTACTCGGGTCGGCCGTCGCCCCTGTACGAGGCGGGACGTTTCGGGGCGGAGATCGGCGCCAGGGTGTTCCTCAAGCGGGAGGACCTCAACCACACCGGGTCGCACAAGATCAACAACGTCCTCGGCCAGGTGCTGCTCGCGCACCGCATGGGCAAGAAGCGTGTGATCGCCGAGACCGGGGCCGGACAGCACGGGGTCGCCTCCGCCACGGCGTGCGCCCTGCTCGGACTGGAGTGCAAGATCTACATGGGTGCCGTGGACGTCCGCCGTCAGGCCCTGAACGTCGCCCGGATGCGGCTGCTCGGAGCGGAGGTCGAGGCCGTCGAGGTGGGGTCGGCGACGCTCAAGGACGCGATCAACGAGGCGATGCGGGACTGGGTCTCCCGTGCGGACGACACGTACTACGCGTTCGGCACCGCCGCCGGCCCACACCCCTTCCCCGCGATGGTCCGCGACTTCCAACGGGTGGTGGGTACGGAGGCGCGCGCCCAGATGCTGGAGCGGGTGGGACGACTGCCCGACGCCGCGGTGGCGTGCGTGGGTGGTGGGTCCAACGCGATCGGATTGTTCCACCCGTTCATCGACGACTCCTCGGTCCGCCTGGTGGGCTGCGAGGCGGGCGGCGACGGCGTGGCGTCCGGTCGCACCGCCGCGACCGTCAACGCCGGCAGGCCGGGCGTCTTCCAGGGCTCCTACGCGCACCTCATGCAGGACGAGGACGGGCAGACCACCGAGTCGCACTCGATCTCGGCGGGGCTGGACTACCCGGGTGTGGGACCCGAGCACTCGTACCTCGCCGACATCGGCCGCGCGGAATACCGGCCGGTGACCGACGCCCAGGCGATGGACGCATTCGCCCAACTGTGCCGCACCGAGGGGATCATCCCCGCCATCGAGTCCGCCCACGCGGTCGCCGGAGCAGCGCAGCTCGCCGCCGAGGGCGTCGACCTGATACTGGTCAACGTCTCGGGTCGAGGCGACAAGGACGTCGACACCGCCGCCCGGTGGTTCGGCCTGTTGGGCGGAGGGACCCCCCCGGAGGCCGGGGTGGACTCGAGCCGGGGCGCGGACGACGGCGCGGGGGAGTACGCGGACGGGGGGATCGAGGGATGAGCGCGCTGAGCGAGGTCTTCGGGCGGTGCCGTGCGGAGAACCGGGCCGCTCTCATCGGGTACTACCCAGCGGGGTACCCCACGGTCGAGGGGTCCGTCCAGGCCGTTCGCACCATGGTCGCCGGCGGCTGCGACGTCATCGAGGTGGGGATCCCGTACTCGGATCCCATGATGGACGGCCCCACCATCCAGGCGGCCGCGGATGTGGCACTGGAGGCGGGCTTCCGCATCCGGGACACCTTCGACGTGGTCCGCGCGGTGGCCGAGGCCGGGGCGGTCCCGGTCGTCATGAGCTACTGGAACCCGATCCTGCAATACGGCGTCGACCGGTTCGCGGCGGACCTCGCGGCCGCCGGGGGGACCGGGGTCATCACACCGGACCTGATCCCGGACGAGGCGGACGAGTGGATCGCCGCGACGGACGCCCACGGCGTCGACCGGGTCTTCCTGGTGGCGCCGTCGTCGACGCCCGAACGATTGGCCATGACGCTGTCCCACACGAGCGGATTCGTCTACGTCCAGGCAGTGATGGGGGTCACCGGGGCGCGGGACGTGGTCTCGGATGCCCCCAGGACCCTCACCGCCCGTGTCCGCGAGCTCTCGGACCTGCCGTGTGGAGTCGGACTCGGTGTGCGCAACGGGGACCAGGCAGCGGAGATCGCCTCCTACGCCGACGGGGTGATCGTGGGCTCCGCCCTCATCACCGCCGCCACCGAGGGAGGCGACGCCCTCGCGCGGTTGACGGCCGATCTCGCGTCGGGCGTGCGTCGGCGAGGAGTCGACTCGTGATCCCCAGCCCTCCGCAGGGGGTCTGGGAGCTCGGTCCGTTCCCCGTGCGCGCGTACGCACTGTGGATCATCCTCGGCATCGTCGTGGCCATCTGGTGGGGCGAGAAGCGGTGGGTCGCCCGTGGGGGGCGCGCGGGGGTCGTCCTCGACACCGCGCTGTGGGCCGTCCCCTTCGGCCTCGTGGGCGGTCGCGTCTACCACGTGGCCACGGACTGGTACCGCTACTTCGGTGAGGGCAGGAACCCGGTCGACGCGCTGAAGATCTGGGACGGCGGTCTGGGGATCTGGGGAGCGGTCGCGCTGGGCGCGATCGGTGCCTACATCGGCCTGCGGCAGCAGGGGATCCGGGCGATCGGCGCGTTCGGCGACGCGGTCGCCCCGGGCATCGTCCTGGCGCAGGGAATCGGTCGACTGGGGAACTACTTCAACCAGGAGCTCTACGGTCGCGAGACCGACGTGCCCTGGGCCCTGGAGATCTACCAGCGGTACGACGAGGCGTACGGATACTCCCAGACCCTCGGTCGGTCCACCGGGCAGGTGCTCGCGACCGTGCACCCCACGTTCCTGTACGAGCTCCTGTGGAACGTCCTGGTGGCCGTGGCGTTGGTGCTGATCGACCGCAGGTTCCGGCTCGGGCACGGCCGACTCTTCGCGCTCTATGTGGCCCTGTACTGCTTCGGGAGGTTCTGGGTCGAGCTGCTCCGTGCGGATGCGGCGACCGAGATCTTCGGGCTGCGCATCAACACCGTCGTCTCCGTCGTCGTCATGCTGGCCGCGCTGATCTACGTGTGGCGGGCACGCCGGGGCCGCGAGGACCCGTCCGAGCTGCGTGCTCCCGAGGACGTGACCGAGGAGTCCCCGGGGGACGCACCCCCGTTGGCCGGTCGTTGACGTCGCGTTCACCGGTCATCCCGGCGAGGGGTCTAGATTGGTACGGGTGAACCGTCGTACCAAGATCGTCTGCACCCTGGGTCCCGCCGTCGCCTCGGAGGCCGGCATCCGTGAACTCGTCGATGCCGGGATGAACGTCGCCCGGCTCAACTTCAGCCACGGGGACCATGCCGACCACGAAGCGAACTACCGCTGGGTCCGCCAGGCCTCGGACGAGTCGGGGCACGCCGTCGGTGTGCTCGCGGACCTCCAGGGCCCCAAGATCCGGCTCGGCCGCTTCATCGAGGGCCGCCACGAGTGGGCGGAGGGTGACATGGTCGCCATCACCGTCGCGGATGTGGAGGGGACCAAGGAGCGCGTGTCCACCACCTACAAGGGGCTGGCGGCCGATGCCCGCCCCGGCGACCGACTGCTCGTGGATGACGGCAACATCGGTCTGACCGTGCAGCGGGTCGAGGGTGACGACGTCCACTGCGTCGTCACCGAGGGCGGCACGGTCTCCAACAACAAGGGGGTGTCCCTGCCGGGGATGAACGTCTCGGTCCCGGCGCTGAGCGAGAAGGACGTCGCGGACCTCCGGTTCGCGCTGGACCTGGGCGTCGATTTCATCGCCCTGTCCTTCGTCCGGTCTCCGGCGGACGTCGACCTGGTGCACGCGATCATGGATGAGGTCGGCGTGCACGTCCCGGTGATCGCCAAGCTCGAGAAGCCCGAGGCCGTCAAGAATCTCGAATCCATCGTCCTGGCCTTCGACGCGATCATGGTCGCACGGGGCGACCTGGGCGTGGAGTTGCCACTGCAGGACGTGCCGCTGGTCCAGAAGCGGGCGATCCAGATCGCCCGGGAGAACGCGAAGCCGGTCATCGTGGCCACGCAGATGCTCGAGTCCATGATCACCAACTCCCGGCCCACCCGGGCGGAGGCGTCGGACGTCGCCAACGCCGTGCTCGACGGGGCCGACGCGGTGATGCTCTCGGGAGAGACCTCGGTGGGCAAGTACCCCATCGACGCGGTGCGGACCATGTCGTCGATCGCTCTCGCGGTGGAGTCCGATTCCACCGCCGCGCCGGACCTCGTCCACATCCCCCGGACCAAACGCGGGGTCATCTCCTACTCGGCGCGGGAGATCGGAGAGCGGTTGGGCGCCAAGGCGCTCGTCGCCGTGACCTCGACCGGGGACACGGTCCGCCGCCTCGCCCGGTTGCACAGTCACCTGCCGCTCATCGCCATCACCGGTGATCCGCGCATCCGGAGCCAGTTGGCTCTCACGTGGGGCACCGAGACGTTCCTGACCGACCGGGTCCACGAGACGGCGGAGCTCGTCAAGGTGACCGACGAACTGCTGCTCCCCCTCGAGGGGTACAACGAGGACGATCTCATCGTGATCGTCGCGGGCAACGTGCCGGGCGTCGAGGGGTCGACCAACTTCATCCTCGTACACCGGATGGGCGAGGCGGACCACTGATCACCTTCGGGTAACAACTCGGTAGCGCCGGTGGGCACCCGCTCACCGGCGCTTTCGACTCTATTCGTGCTTTTGACGTGACAGGGCCGAGATACATCTGTTACCTTTTTGGAGGCCACCGGGGAAGCCGGTCGGCCCGCCGCTTCGCCCACGCACCGAACTCCGAGGTTTCCCCTGATGTCCGACGCCACTCGAATCACCTTCACCGAGCTCGCCGATCGACTCGGTGTGGCCGGCTCCGGCGCGACCGCCGGCCGCCACCGCGCAGCCCGGTCCGCGAGCGGGATGGGCCGCATCGTCGCCGGCGCAGTCGCCGGTGC
>NZ_JADDKI010000328.1:0-1691 GCF_015356725.1 Dietzia sp. SYD-A1 | reverse complement strand
ACCCAGACGGTCAGGTCCGGCGACGGCGCCGCCGGCGCGACCTCGGCGCGACCGTCCTCGCGCACTCCCCGCGGCCAGAACCGGACCAGGTCCGGATCCGCCCAGTCCGCGGCCGCGAACCCCTCTCGCTCCGCGACCCCGGCCAAGACGGGCGCGAAGGGCACGAAGGGCGCCAAAGGCACTGCCAGGCCCGGTTCCACGCCGGGTGGGAAGCCCACGTCGAAGATGCCCGGTTCGAAGGGGACAGGAAACAAGGGGACAGGGACCAAGAACCCCCGGGGAGGTCGCGGGGGAGGACGGCACCCACGGAACGGTCAACGCCTGCGGACGGTGCTCGAGACCTCCGCCGGCGGCCTCGTGGTGCGTGGTCTCGGACAGGCGGCCGCGGCCGGCGCGGAGCCGGACCTCTCCCGTCTCGAGGTCGCTCTGATCGGGCGCCTCGACCGGCGGGGCCGCATGCTGTGGTCGATGCCCAAGGGCCACATCGAACCGGGTGAGACCGTGGAGGAGACCGCCCGTCGCGAGGTCCTGGAGGAGACCGGCGTGGACGGGACCGTGCTGGCCCCGCTCGGCACCATCGACTACTGGTTCGTCGCCGAGGGCCGGCGCATCCACAAGACGGTCCATCACCATCTCATCCGCTACGACCACGGCGAGCTGTGCGACGAGGACCCGGAGATCACCGAGGTCGAGTGGGTCGCCTTCGATCACCTACCCCGGCGGCTCGCCTATCCGGACGAACGGCGGCTCGTGGAGTCCGCGCGGTCCCTCCTACCGGATCTGGCGCGCGCCGAGCTGGCGGGTAGATCCCCGGTGGCGCAGACCTCGCAGGTCGTGGACCCGTCCCGGCGCGCGGGCGGCCCCGCACCGGTCCGTCGATCCACGACCTCCGGGTCGCCCGGGGCGGCGGCCGGGCGGCGGACCGGAACAACCCCCGGGAACGGTGACGGGCCCCCCCGGGACGATCCGGAGGACTCTCGGCCGTGAACCGGTGGCCGGGTGGGCGGCTCGTCCGGGCGGTCGTCCCGGCGTCGTTGTGCGCGGCGCTGGTCTCGGCCCCGCTGTGGGGTGTCCAGCCGGTCCGCGCGCTCACCCCCGAACAGGCGATCGACGCGGGGTACGTCCCCAACCCGGCGCCGGCCCTCGCACGGATCACGATCGATGACATCACGCCCCGCGTCCTGGACGGCGCCGGGGCCGGCGGGCAGCTGGCCGTCGGCACGGAGGCCGGGGTCCCCACCGTCACCGTCTCGGGAACGATCATCAACGTCGGTGACGTCCCGCTCGAGTCGGTGGACGTCCGGCTCCAACGAGGCCCGCGCTCTCCCGACGCCGAGTCCGTCCGCGAGCCCCTCGTGTGGTCGGAGCCGTCGTTCCCCGTGCAGGGGGATTTCCTCCGGGCGGCGGTGAGCCTCGCCCCCGGGGAGTCGGTGCCCTACCGGGTCTCACTGCCCGCGCGGGAGATCCCCGGTGATCCCGGTCCGGACCTGCAAATCACCGAGCCGGGCGTCTATCCGCTCCTCGTCAACGTCAACGGCACGCCGGAGGGCGGGTCGCCGGCGCGCCTCGACGACGCCCGGACCCTGATCCCCGTCCTCCAGGCCCCACCTCCCGCGCCGATACCGGGTGTCGACGACGAGGTGGGCGCCGCTGCGCCGGCGGATGCGCCGGCCCCGGCACCGGTCCCGCTC
>NZ_JADDKI010000327.1:0-2675 GCF_015356725.1 Dietzia sp. SYD-A1 | reverse complement strand
CCACCCACCTTCGGGCCGATCAGCTGACCCCGCCACGGTTCCGGCGGTCGGAGGGCCGGGTCGGCTCCGACGTCTGGGCGGATTTCCGCGTAGCGGCCCGGGCGTGGGGTGTCTCGCCCACGGGGGCGTTGGCGGCGTTGTTCGCGGCCGCGCTCCGGCGCTTCGGCGCCCGGGAGCGCTTCTGCCTGGTCACCACACTCTTCGACCCCGAGGCCCGCGAGGACGCGGGCGTGGGGGACACCACCCGGACCGCTCTTCTCGACACCGGTCACACGGGGTGCGCCGAGGGCTTCGTGGACTACGCCCTCCGGGTGACGCGCAACTTCTGGGACGCGGTGGACCACAGCGCGGTGCCTGCATCGCGCGTGGTCGGCGAGCTGTTCGGGCCGACGAACGGGATCCCCGAACACCCTGTCGTCTTCACCTCCTCCGTAGGGGACCGCGCCGGGTCCCGCACGGACGCCTGGCTCGGCCGACGCGGGTTCGGGGTGTCCCAGACTCCCCAGGTCCTGCTCGACGCCATCCACTGGGAGGAGGACGACGCGCTCGTCCTCGCCTGGGACCACGTGGTCGGGGCGGTCGACGACGGCGTCGTCGACGGCATGCGCCGCGCGGTCCAGAGGGCCGTCGAGGTACTGGCCCGCGACGAGGCCGCCTGGACGCGACCGGGTCTGTTTCTCGACCCCTGGGTCCGTACCCCGCGGCCGCGACCGGTGGCCTACGACTCCGGCCCGGGTCTGCACGACCCGGTGCTGGCGGCGCTGGACGCGGACGGGACGCGGCGCGTGGTCTCGCAAGGGGACCGCGTCGCGGATGCCGACGAACTCGCCTCCATCGCGGCGTGGACCCGCGGTGAGCTGTACTCCAGGGGGGTCACACCCGGGGAGCCGGTCCTCGTCCTGCTCGGCAAGTCGGTCGAACAGATCGGCATCGTCCTCGGGATCGCCTCGGCCGGGGCCGCCTACGTGCCCGTGGACCCGGCATGGCCGCTCACGCGCGTGGAACGTATCGCGGCCCGAGCCGGCGCCAGGGTCGCTGTCGCCGCGCAGGGGACGGACATGCCCGACGGGGTCACGGCGATACCCGCCGTGGTCCAGCGGCCTGCGGACGATGCGGTTCGTCCCGGTCCCGCACCCGTCGAGGGGACCGGACTTGCGTACACGATCTTCACCTCGGGCTCGACGGGAGAGCCCAAGGGCGTCGCCATCGAACACGCTCAGGCCAGGACGACGATCGACGACCTGGCGCGCCGGTTCAACCCCGGTCCGACGGACGTCGTCCTGGGGTTGTCCGCGTTGAGCTTCGACCTGTCCGTGTGGGACATCTTCGGCGGCCTGTCCGCCGGCGCGCGACTGGTCCTGCCCGAACGCGGCTCGGAGGCCGATCCCGAGCACTGGCTGCGCACGATCGAGACCGAGGGCGTCACGGTCTGGAACTCCGCGCCTGCCCTGGCCGAGATGCTCGTCGACTACGCGGAATCGGATCCCGAGCGCGCGCGCACCGCGCTGGGCTCGCTCAGGCTGGTCATGATGTCCGGTGACTGGATCCCGGTGACGCTGCCGGATCGACTCCGCGCCCTCGCCCCGCATGCCGTCGTCGTGAGTCTCGGCGGGGCGACGGAGGCCTCCATCTGGTCGGTTCACCACGTCATCGGCGACGTCCATCCGCAGTGGCCATCGATTCCCTACGGCACGGCGCTGGACGGGCAGTGGTTCCGCATTCTCGACGGCCCGGACGGGGAGCCGGTCCCGATCGGAGTCGCGGGCGAGTTGTTCATCGGCGGCGACGGCGTGGCGCGCGGGTATCTGGGCGACGAGGAACAGACCGCGGAGCGGTTCCGGGTCCACCCCGTCTACGGCGAACGCCTCTATCGCACCGGCGACGAGGGGATGTGGTTGCCCGACGGGACGATCCGGTTCCTCGGTCGCGTCGACCGACAGGTCAAGATCAACGGCTATCGCGTGGAGCTCGGAGAGATCGACGCAGCACTCACGCGCCTCGACGGGGTGCGTGCGGGAGTCTGTAGTGCGGTCGACGGCCCCGGCGGTGGCAAACGCCTGGTCGGGCATGTCGCGCTCACCCCGCAGTCCGGACTCGACCAGCGTGCGATTCGTGCCGCACTCCGGGAGGCGCTTCCGGCGTACATGGTTCCTACCGCTGTCCTGATTCACCGGGAGCTACCGGTCACAGCGAACGGCAAGATCGACCACAAGGCGCTTCCGAACCCCTTCGCGAGTGCGTCGTCGTACTCCGCCTCGTCAGTCCCAGCACCGTCGAGTCCCGCCTCGTCGACGCTGGACTCGTCACCCCCCGCCTCGTCGACCCCAGCACCGGCGACGTCCGCGCAGGCCGAACCCGCGGCGTCTCGGCCGGAGGCGCTCGCAAGTGGTTCGGCAGGCCTGGCACCCGAGCTGGCCGCAGTGGTCCCGGACGGTGTGGATCCGGCGCTCGAACCGCTGGCTGCCGGTCTGGACTCGCTCGCCGTGGTGCGCATAGCGAATCTCGTCGAGGACCTCACCGGCTCCCGGCCGGATCTCGAGGAACTCCTGGCGACACCGTTAGACCGGATCCTCCGCGACGACCCGGTCCCCGAGCCCGCGATCCAGTCCGATCAAGATGCCGCGGACCTTCCGGCCGCCTCCACGCCGGCCCCGCCCGGCCACGCGCCGCAGGTC
>NZ_JADDKI010000326.1:0-1921 GCF_015356725.1 Dietzia sp. SYD-A1 | reverse complement strand
GGCGAGGCCGACTCCGGGGCCGACTCCGGGGCCGACTCCGGGGCCGACTCCGGGGCCGAGAGCAGCGCCGCGCCCGCGAGCAGCTCCGTGGTCATGATGGCCTCCGCGGTCATCCACCACTCCCGCGAGCGCTACGCCGGCTACAAGATCGCCAAGACCGCCCTCGTCGCGCTGGGCCACTCCCTGGCCACGGAGCTCGGGCCGCGCGGCATCCGCGTCAACACCGTGGCGCCCGGCTACATCTACGGCGAGACGCTCAAGGGGTACTTCGAGCACCTGGCGGGCAAGTACGGCGGGACCGTGGAGGACGTCTACGCCCACATCGCCGAGAAGATGGACCTGAGGCGCCTGCCCAGCGAGCGCGAGATCGTCGACCCGGTGCTGTTCCTCCTGTCGGACGCGGCGTCGGCGGTCACCGGCCAGACCCTGACCGTGGACTGCGGCGAGTTCCACACCTGAGCCGCTGACACCTCGGGAGAGCTCGCCTGCGCGCCCACCCCGGGACTCCGTCCCCGCACCTACCCCGAGGCACGGATCAGGGTGGGGATCGGGGTCGAACCCGGATGTGGCGGGCGCCGTGGGGGAGGAGACTGGAGGTCGTCGGGGAGAGGTCCCCGACCGCCATTGACGACGACGAGGTGACATGTCATGACCTACCCTTCAGACTCCCAGCCCAAACGACTGACCCGCTCCGAGGACCGCTGGATCGGGGGCGTGTGCGGCGGGCTCGCCGACTACTTCGGGATCGACCCGGTGTTGGTCCGCGTCCTGTTCGTGGCCTCCCTGCTGCTGCCCGGGCCGCAGGTGCTCCTGTACCTGATCCTCTGGTTCGTCATGCCTGACGTCCGCGCCTGAGGTCGTCATGGCAGGCTGAGCGCATGAGCACTCAAGACACCTCGGCCGCGCCCGGTCAGTACTCCTCCGTCCGCATCGAGAAGGCGGTCCGGCATCCGCACGTCGCGCAGGTGACGCTGATCGGGCCCGGCCCCCACAACGGCATGGGGCCGGATTTCTGGGCGGAGATGCCCCGCGTGATGGCGGAGCTCGACGCCGATCCGGAGGTCCGTGCGGCCGTCATCGCCGGGGAGGGCCGCAACTTCTCCTACGGGCTCGACCTCATGGCGATGATGCCGCAGTTCATGGAGTTCCTTCCCCAGGACACGACCCCGGACGCCTCTCGTAACGAGCGGATCCTGGACTTCGTGGAGAACATGCGTCGCGCCATCGACTCGGTGGCGTCGGCCAAGACCCCCACCGTCGCGGCGGTCCAGGGCCGCTGCATCGGGGGCGCGGTGGACCTGATCTCCGCCTGCGACGTCCGCCACGGCGCCGCCGACTCGACCTACTCGATCCGCGAGGTCAAGGTGGGGATCGTGGCCGACATGGGCTCGCTCGCGCGGCTTCCCCACATCATCGGCTCCGGGCTGACCCGGGAACTCGCCCTCACCGGCCGGGACATCGACGCCCAGACCGCCCTGCGCTACGGGCTGGTCACCCAGGTGGCCGAGGACGCCGCCGGTGTGTTGGCCTCGGCCCACGCCACCGCCGCCGAGATCGCCGCCAACCCCCCGCTGGTGGTCCGCGGGACCCGCGAGGTGCTCAACCGCGGCATCGAGGGGCAGATCCGCGAGAACAACCGCTACGTGGCCACGTGGAACGCCGGGTTTCTCGCCTCCTCCGACATGATGGAGGCCATCTCGGCGACGCTCGAGAAGCGCGA
The DNA here is from genome assembly GCF_015356725.1 of Dietzia sp. SYD-A1. Classification (NCBI taxonomy): domain Bacteria; kingdom Bacillati; phylum Actinomycetota; class Actinomycetes; order Mycobacteriales; family Dietziaceae; genus Dietzia; species Dietzia sp. SYD-A1. Next base: position 201 of record NZ_JADDKI010000326.1, on the reverse strand, counting down.
GGCGAAGTTCACCGGCCGCTGAGGCCACGAACCAGGCCGCGCTGGCCGACCCGACGAACGGTCGCCAGAAAAGGTGAGCCGTCACTCCGGTACGCAATGGCGGATCCACACCAGGGGAAACGCTACCCGGAGTGACGGCTCGTGTACGTGCGGGCGTGTGCGCCCCCGCCGCGTGTGGGCCGACGCGGCGGGGGCGCACAC
>NZ_JADDKI010000325.1:0-4340 GCF_015356725.1 Dietzia sp. SYD-A1 | reverse complement strand
GGAGAGGGCCGACCACCGCTGCGGTCGTGGCGTTGGCGGCCCCCGACCAGCGGGGCCCGTGCCCGGCGTACTCGCCCTCCCAGAACTCGGCCGGGCCTCCGGAGGCGTTGTGGGCGAAGGTCGCGGCGTCGAAGTCCTCGTTGACCAGCATCATGTTGACCATCCCGCCCGCCATCGACCCCGCGGCCATGGAGACGGGCACGGTGGCCCCCGGGTTGGCGACGTTGCCCGCCGCCCAGATGCGGGGATGACTGGTCGCACCGAACTGGTCCACCGCGAGAACCGTGCCCAGCGGGGAGGTGGTCCGCTCCAGGTCGAGCCCGTCGAGGAACCGGTCGTGGGGCCGAGCGGTGGGCGCGGCGAAGATCGCGTCGAGTGCGATCTGTCGTCCGTCGGCCAGGCGGACGCCGGTCAGTCGTCCGTCCTCGGACAGGACGCTGGTGACGGGCGACTCCTCGAGCCGGACGCCGCGGGCCCGGAGCCGGGCTGCCACCTCGGCATCGGGGGCGCCACTCCCGGCGGTGAGGAACACCAGGTCCTCGGTCCACTGCCGGACGAGCTGGGCCTGGTGCGCCGACATGGCGGACGTGCCCAGCACCGCGATCCTGCTGCCGCGCACCTCCCAACCGTGGCAGTACGGGCAGTGGAGCACGCTCGAGCCCCAGAGTTCCTGCAGGCCGGGGATGTCCGGGAGTTCGTCGGTCTGTCCGGTCGCCACGACGAGAGCACGGGCTGTCACGGGTGCCGCATCGGCGAATTCGACGGTCAGGGCGGCGTTCCCCCCGTTCGCTCCGTCACCGCTCCCCGCGTCGTCGACCCCGCTGTCCCGGACCACGGTCACGAACCCGGACCGCACCGTCACGTCGTACTGCCGGAGCTCCTCGCGGCCCCGGCGGAGCAGCTCGAGCGGGTCCATCCCCTCGTGGCCGAGGACTCCGTGCATGTGCGCGGCGAAGCGGTTGCGCGGTTCGCCGGCGTCGACGACGAGCACGCGGCGGCGGGCCCGGCCGAGCATGAGCGCCGCCGACAGGCCCGCGGCCCCACCGCCGACCACGATCGTGTCCCAGTGTTCTGGTGTCTCCTCAGTGATGTCCATGGGGACAGTTGACGCCTGGTGTGCAGAAACTGCAAGAATGTTTGCACTATTGGCAAGGAGTCGGGCGACGGCGGGAGAGGACCGATGGGCGGAGAACTCAAGCAGGTGGGCGTGCGGCTGCGCGCGTACCGACACAGCCGCGGGTTGACGCTGGACGAGTTGGCGGAGCGGGCCGGGATGTCGGCCAGCACGCTGTCGCGCCTCGAGTCCGGCAAGCGGCAGGCCAGTCTCGAGCTGTTGCTGCCGCTCACGCGCCAACTGGGGATCGGCCTGGACGACCTGGTGGCCCCGACCACGGTCGACCCCCGGGTGCGGCGGCCCGTCGTCCACCGGGACGGCATGGTCATCGCGCCCCTGGCCCCCGAGGGGTCATCGGTGGGGACCTACAAGATCACCTACCCGCCGGCAAAGGTGGCGCCCGAACCCCGGGTCCACGACGGGTACGAGTGGTTCTACGTCCTGTCCGGGAAATTGCGCCTGGTCCTCGGGGACCAGGAGCTGATCCTCACCCGCGGGGAGGCGGCCGAGTTCGACACCAGGGTCCCGCACAGCCTGTCCGCGGCCGGGGGACGCCCGGCGCAGGTGATCAGCATCTTCAACGACGACGGCGTGCGGATGCACACGCACACCGCGGGTTCGTGACGCCTCCAGGGCTCCCGGTTTGGTCGGTCGCCCGGCCGTGCTGGTAAGGTATCCCTCGCTGCTCGAGAGGGCGGCACTGCTTCCCGAAAGGGCGGCGACACGGTCCGCGAGGGCCGTGAGGGGCTATAGCGCAGTTGGTAGCGCGTCTCGTTCGCATCGAGAAGGTCAGGGGTTCGATTCCCCTTAGCTCCACCCAAGGACTTCGAGTTCAGAGGCCGTTTCCGCGCAAGCGGGGACGGCCTTTCCGTTTGTCAGGTCTGTGCGGCCCCGGCCCGGCCCGGCCAGGTGGCCGCGTGATCGTTCACGCGGGGTTTACCGCGACACCGGTGCACCCGGAGGTACCTGAGTAGTCTTCTGCGTCATGGCGACACCCGCGCCCGAGGGCGACGACGACCCCGGGGCCCCCTCCACGGTTCAGCGCTACATCGACGAGACCCCCCGGTGGCGGGACGGCACCCCGGCGGTCGCGGGCGGCATGACGAGTATGCAGGGCAGGATCTTCTGGCTCGCCTCGGCAGGCAAGTTCTTCGAGGGCCTGATCGTGTTCCTCATCGGGGTGGCCCTGCCGCTCATCACCGCCTACTGGTCACTCTCGGCGGTGGAGACGGGGCTGCTCACGGCCGCGACCCTCGCGGGCATCATGGTCGGGGCCACGGCCCTCGGTGGACTGTCGGACCGCTTCGGCCGCAAGCAGATGTTCCTCATCGAGATGATCCTGTTCACCGTCTTCCTGCTCGGTGCCACCGTGGCACCCGGGTTCGCCGTCTTCCTCGTGTGCCTGTTCGGGATGGGTGTCGCGCTGGGGTGCGACTACCCGACCGCGCACGCGATCCTCTCCGAGACGCAGTCGACCGCCGGCCGCGGCCGTAAGGTGCTGTCGGCATTCGCGTTCCAGGCGGTCGGCGCCGTGGCGGGGACCCTGGTGGGCGTCGCCATCCTCAGCACCACCAGCTCACTCGACTCCTGGCGACTCATGTTCGGTGTCGTCGTGGTACCGGCGGCACTGGTCGCCGTCGGCCGGGTGTTCGTCGTACAGAGCCCACACTGGCTGGCGAACGTCGGCCGCCGCGCGGAAGCCGAGGCCGAACTCACGAAGCTCCTCGCCCGCACGCCGCGGTACCCCTCGGTCGTGACGATCTCGGACGGGCGGGACGGTGGGGCCGAGGCCGCGACGACCGACGTCCGCGCGCTGTTCAGGACGCCGTGGCGGCGATCGACCATCCTGGCGTCGGTCCCGTGGTTCCTCCAGGACCTCAGCACCTACGGGATCGGCATCTTCACGCCGACGATCATCGCCACCACGCTCGGGAACGTCGCCAGCAGTGGGTCGTCGTCGTCGGCGATCATCCACAAGGACCTGTTCGGCGCCAAGGGTGCCGCCCTCATCGACGTCTTCCTCCTGGTGGGCATCCTGGTCGCCATCGTGTTGATCAACAGGTGGGGCCGCATGCGGCTGCAGATCCTGGGCTTCCTCGGCTGCGCGACCGGACTCGCCATCGCCGCCTCCTCGACCCTGGCCCACGGGTCGGTGCAGACGGTGCTCGTCTTCACCGGCTTCATCCTGTTCCAGTTCATGACCAACCTCGGTCCCAACTCCATGACCTACGTCGTGGCGGGGGAGGTGTTCCCGACGGCCCTGCGCGGGACGGGAGCGGGCATGGCGGCGTCCATCGCCAAGTCGGGCGCCGTGCTCACCTCGTTCCTCTTCCCGATACTGCTGGTCGCCTGGGGCACGGGTGTCGTCCTGGCGATCCTGGTGGGGACCTCACTGCTCGGGGCGGTCATCACGTGGCTGTTCCGCATCGAGACCACCGGCAAGAGCGTCGAGGAGATCGATTCGATGTACGAGCTGCATCCGACGACGACGGAGCCCGCCGAGCAGTGAGACCGGATGGTCCGCCTGTGGCACTGTGGGCGACATGCCGTCTCCCCGGATCGCCATCACCTTCTGTACGCAGTGCCGGTGGACGCTTCGCGCCCAGTGGTACGCGGGCGAGCTGCTGCAGACCTTCGAGGGCGAGATCGGTGAGGTCGCGCTCGTGCCAGCGACCGGCGGCACCTTCCGGATCGACGTCGGCGACGAGCAGGTCTGGAACCGCAAGAGGGATGGTGGATTCCCCGAGATCACCGAACTGAAGCGGGCTGTCCGGGATCTCGTCGCCCCGGGAAAGTCGCTCGGTCACGCCGACCGGGTCGGGCCCACCGAGTAGCCGCGGAGCTCGGTCCCGGAGGATCCCGACGGCGCCCGTTCGCCGTGACCGCACCCGGAATCCGCCCGAAATTCGCCTCCGGGTAAGGGAACTCTGATGTGCTGGAGTTCAGGCGGCGGCTGCCGCCGGTCGACGACACCAGGGAGAACGACATGTCCGTAAGGCTTCTCACCGTGTGCGGCGTGGCCGCAGTGACCCTCTTCGCGGGCGCCGGGACGGCGTCCGCTCAACTCGGCTCCGTCACGGGCTCGCTGCCGGGATCCGCCAGCGGGCCGGTCGGTTCCGTGGCGACCGCGGCGTGCAACGCCGGAAGCGTCGCGAACCTCGCCGGTGCGGGGCTTCCGACGAGCGCGGTGTGTGTGATCGCGCCGGCGCTGGGCGCGTCGATCGAC
>NZ_JADDKI010000032.1:0-15473 GCF_015356725.1 Dietzia sp. SYD-A1 | reverse complement strand
ATCGCGGGGGCCGCGGCGGGATCGGAGGCCGCCCGCCCGATCAGCCCGCGAACACGCTCGACGTGCCGGTCGAACACCTCGTGGCGCCCGGTCTGGGCGGCCAGCTCGGCCTCGAAGGCGGCCACCGACTCGGGCTCGCGGGCCATCGCGCGCAGGACATCGAGCGCGATGACGTTGCCCGAGCCCTCCCACACCGCCAGCACCGGCTGCTCGCGGTAGCGGCGGGCCAGCGGGAACGCCTCGGTGTAGCCGTTGCCGCCCAGGCATTCCAGCGACTCGTAGGCGTGGTTGGGTCCGCGCTTGCACGTCCAGTACTTTGCGACCGCGGTGGCGAGCCGCCGGTACGCGGCGGACTCGTCGTCGTCATAGGCCGCTGCCAGGCGGGTCGCAGTCCAGGTGGCGGCCTCCGCTTCGAGCTGGAGGTCCGCCAGGACGGCGGCCATGGCCGGCTGGTCCACCAGGGTCGCGCCGAACGCGGCTCTGTGTCGGGCGTGCCATGCGGCCTCGGCCACGCCCTGACGCATGCCCGCGGTCGACCCCAGGACGCAGTCCAGTCGAGTGCGGCCGACCATCTCGATGATCGTGCGCACCCCGCGGCCGGGCTCGCCGACCATCCAGCCCAGGGTGCCGTCGAACTCCACCTCGGACGAGGCGTTGGACTTGTTGCCCAGCTTGTCCTTGAGGCGCTGGACCAGGAAGGGGTTGCGCTCGCCGCCGGGGAGGACGCGGGGGACGAGGAAGCAGCTCAGACCCTCCGGCGCCTGCGCCAGCACCAGGAAGGCGTCCGACTGCGGGGCCGAGCAGAACCACTTGTGGCCGCGCAGCACGTGCAGGCCGTCCCCGACCGGGGTGGCAGTGGTGGTGTTGGCCCGGACATCCGAACCGCCCTGCTTCTCGGTCATCGCCATACCGAACAGGACTCCCGACTTGGTCGCCGGATCGCGCAATTCGGGGTCGTAGACGGTGGACAGGAGCGCCGGTTCCCATTCCGCGGCCAACCCGGGGTTGAGCCGGAGGGACGGCACCACTGCGTGAGTCATGGACAGGGGGCAGCCGTGGCCGGCCTCGATCTGCGAGACCAGCATGAACCCCGCCGCCCGCTCGACGTTCGCGCCCGGGCCGGGGTCGGCCCACGCCGAGGTGTGGAGGCCTCGGGACACCGAGTAGTCCATGATCCGGTGGTACGAGGGGTGGAACTCGATCTCGTCCACCCGGTTGCCCCACCGGTCGTGGGCGTGGTGCACCGGCGGCAGGGTGTTGGCCAGCTCCGCGTCGTGCTGGTACTGCCCGGTTCCCACGTGTCGGCCGATCTCGTGGAATCGGTCGGTAACCGCGCCGGGCGCGAAGACTCCCACGGCCTCCCGGAGGGCGGGGTTGAGCGCGAACTCGTCCACGTCCACGCGCGGCGGCGCCTGGTTGAGGACCTCGTGGGTGGTGTGGTTGCGAGTGGTCGACATGTGCTGGGTCCTCCTCCGGCCCGCGGTACTCAGGACTTGAAATACATGAGTTGGTTGCTCGTGGCGAGCAGCCTGCCATCCCGGCTCCACAGCCGCGCCGACTCGTCGTGGTAGTTGCCGTGGAACCGGTGGGCGTGGACGCTGCCCAGGATGAAGTCCGTGCCCTGGGCCGCGATCTCGTCCGGGGTGGCCAGATAGTGGATCGTCAGCGTGACCGTGCCCGCGGGGACGGGCCGGCCGAGTCGGAGGAACGACCTCGGGAAGAACGAGTCGCACATCGCGGTGAGCGCGACGTGGTCGAGGGGGCGGGACGGCGAATCCCGGATCCACATCGTGGTGGTCGACTCCGGGGTCGCGTCCCCGTTCTCGACCGACTGCCACGGCCCCGTGACGAACCGCATGTCGTAGTTGTCCACCCACCTGACCCCGCGGTCCGCCGCGGCCGGGGTCAGGTCCTCCGGCACCGGGACCATCGGCGCCGTGGCCTCGGTCTCCGACCAGGTCTCCCGGCGCAGTGCGGTGATCGCGGTGGCGGTGGTGACCACCTGGTCGCCCTGGCGCATCTCGAGCCACCAGTGCTGGTTGGACCGGTTCGTCCGGGTGGGCCTGGCCTCGATCTCGAACTCCCCCTCGGCGACCGGGCCCGCGTAGTTCACCGTCAGGGCGAGCGGGTCGCCGTGCCGCGCCGGGTGCTGCAGGACCGCCTGCAGCATGGTCGCCGCGGTCGTCCCACCGAACGGCCCGACCATGTTGGCCCATGCGTCGACGGTGCGGCCCCGGACCAGGTCGTCGTGGACGCGTCGGAGCGCGACGGCCCGGTCCAGCGCGTGTGAGGGGGAGTCCTGATCGGTCACGGCACTCTCCTGATCGGGCGGCGTGGGAGGTCACCACCGAGTGCTCCCACCGTACCGAGCGGGCTCAGGGTCCCGTACCGAGCGGGCTCAGGGTCGACGAACCGCGGACCGTGCGTGGCGACGGGAGGCACAATCGGTCCATGGAGCGATCCCCGCGAGCCACGTTCGCAGAGTTGACCCAGGGCAAGGCCTTCCCGCCGATGTCCGGGCGCGCGGCCCCGGATCTGGCGGCGGCCGGGTTCGGCGAGTCGGAGTGGGCGTGTCGCGGCGAGGCGGTCTCCTACGCGCCGGTCTCGACGCCGCGCGACGGGCGTTTCGAGCTGACAGAGGCTGATTCCGCACCGTTCGCGACCCGCGTCCTGGTGCGTCGACCGCGGCCGGACTCGTTCAGCGGCGTGGTGCTGGTCGAGTGGCTCAACGTCAGCGGTGGCCAGGATGCCGCGCCGGACTACACGTATCTGGCGGAGGAGATCCTGCGGGCGGGGCACGCCTGGGTCGGGGTCTCTGCGCAGTTCATCGCGGTCGAGGGCGGGGACGCGGCCGTGGGTCTCGGAGGGCGGACGGCGGGCCTGCGGACCCAGCGGGCCGAGCGCTACGCGGACCTGCACCATCCCGGCGACGCGTACGCCTACGACATCGTCACGCAGGTGGGGCGCCATGCCCGCGAGCCGGACGCGGACGGGCCGCTGGCGGGCCTGCGCGCGCGGTCGGTGATCGCGGTGGGCGAGTCACAGTCGGCGTTCGCGCTGACCTCGTACGTCAACGGGGTCCATCCGCGGGCCGGGGTGTTCGACGGATTCCTCCTCCACAGCCGTGGAGCCGGATATCTGCCCTTCGACGACCGTGGCCGCGGGAGTGACATCGTCGCCGCCCTCGGCCGCGGACCGGCAACGATCCGAGAGGACGTGGACGTTCCCGTGATGGTGGTCCAGGCAGAGGGGGACCTCATGGGTCGGATCGCGTCGCTGCCCGCCCGCCAGCCCGATTCCAGGTCCGTGATGTCCTGGGAGATCGCAGGACAGGCCCACGCGGACCTCTACCAACTGGGTGACTTCGCGCAGTTCGTCGATTGCCGCGGCCCGGTCAACAGCGGCCAGCAGGTCTTCGTCCTCCGCGCCGCCCTGAGGCATCTGGTGTCGTGGGTCGCCGGTGGTGCGCGCCCGCCGGCCGCGCCGCCGGTGGAGACCGACGACGGCGAGGTCGTCCCCGACGAGTTCGGCACCGGCCGGGGCGGCGTTCGGACCCCCGTCGTGGAGGCCCCGGTGGAACACCTCACCGGCGTGCCCCATCCCGAGGCGCAGCCGCTGTGCATGCTTCTGGGGCGGACCGTCGAGCTGCCCGACGAGGTTCTGCGGGAGCGGTGGCCCGGTGGCGGGCGCGCCGGTGGGACGCAGACGGGCCGCGAGCAGTATCTGGCGGCGTACCGCGCGGCCACGGACCGCCTCATCGAGGAGGGGTTCCTGCTCCCCGAGGACCGCGAGGAGGTCCTGGCCGACGCCCGCCCCGAACGCATCACCTGGTGAGGCGTCACCCCGGCGAATCCACCCCCCTCAGCGGGCTCAATGGCTCACCGTCTCACCGTCGCACCGGCCCACCGGGCTGCCGCTGCATCCGCTCCCGCGCCTGCCCGCTCGCTCCCGCGCCTGCCCGCTCGCTCCCGACGTTGGACGCACGCGCGCACCACTGCGCGGGCCGGGGTGCATGATCCCGAGCGCGAGCACGGGGACCTCGCGGGCGCTAGCGCGGATGCCGGCCGCGTGATGAGCGGACACGCGTGCCGCGGCGGGGTGCGCGGCCGAAGGTGCGGTCGGGAGAGCGCGTGAGCAGGATGACGATCACGAACAGGGCCTGGGCGCCGACATAGGTGGCCATCACCATGAGATCGCGGTTCGCCCAGTCCACGAGCTCGGGCCGGAACGCGCCCAGCGCGATCAGGCCGTCGGACACCACGAACAGTGCGGCGCCGAGCGCTCCGACCCACCCGTGGCTGGACGCGAGCCACGCCACGGTGAGCAGCAGCAGTCCGTAGACCACCACGGCCGGGGCGAGGAGGCCGGCCTCGGGAACGGTCACCATCAGCAGCGCGACGGCGACCACGATGAGCAGCAGCGTCCATGCGAACGGCGAGCGGCCCCGGTCCACACGGGTGAACGCGACGATCCACAGCCCCTGCGCCACGGCGAACCCGCCGACCATCGCCAGGAACCGGGCGTCTGCGGGAAGGACTCTCGGCAACGAGTCCCCGACCCAGCTGGCGGCCAGCGCGCCCAGGGCCCAGGGCCAGGCGGGGCCGCGGTCGTCGGACGGGAGTCCGAGCAGCACCACCGCCAACGCGGGCATGAGCAGCACCTGGGACCAGGCGGCGGCCGCCCCGGCCCCGAGCGCCAGCGCGATCAGGTGGACGAGCGTCACCGCGGCGACAGGGCCCCAGGTCAATGCGCGCACACCCGCGACGCTATCGCCGGTCACCGCCGAGTGCGGTGGGATGGACCACCTCGCCGTCGCGACACGACCGCGTGCCACGTCAACGCCACCATCACCGCGCCGCAACACAGCACGCCCACGCCGAACGCCATGGTGATGCCCTCGTCGGTGGGGAAGGTCGAGTCCGACGGGTGCGCGGCGAGCGCGGCGGCGGACAGTGCTGCGCCCACCGCGCCGCCGACCGTGCGTAGGACCTGGTTGAAGCTCACGGCGCTACCGAGCTGGTCCACGGCGACACTCCGGGCGATCAACGCGGGCATGGCGGCGTACCCGGAACCGATCCCCGCGCCGAAGAGGAACATCCCGACGGCGAGCGTGGGGAAGTCCCCGTGCGCAGCCCACAGCAGCACAGAGGCCGCGGTCATCACAGCGGCTCCCACGGGGAGGAAGGCCGCGATGTCGACCCGACGGGAGAGCGCGCGGACCGCCCGGTTGGCCAGGAGGCTGCCCACGGACAGCGGTGCCATCAGGAAACCCGCCCACATGAGCGGGACGGCGAGACCGAAACCGGTTCCGCCCGGAGCCTGGGCCACCAGGCTCGCGATCGACAAGCCGATGTACAGAGCGGTGCCCAGCCCGATCGCGGTGGCGTTGGCCAGCAGGACCTCGGGACGGCGCACCACGCGCAGGTTGATGAGCGGGTGCCGCGTCCGCACACTGTGCACGGCCCACCCCGTGAGGGCGGCCACCGACACCGCGAGCGTCCCCGCGGCGCGCGGCGAGACCCATCCCCAGCTCTGGGCCTCGGAGATCCACAGCAGCAGGGTGGTCAGGCCGACGCCCAACAGGATCGCTCCGGGCAGGTCGAGCGGGGTCCGGGGCGCGAGTGGATCGGGTCCGGCGGGCACGAACCGCCACACCCCGGCTGCCGCGGTGGCGACGAACACGGCGGCGAAGGCGAACGCGGACCGGTGGCCGAAGCCCGCGGCGAGCAGGCCGGTGAGCGGGTATCCCAGTCCCATCCCCACGGAGACCGTGACCGACAGCGTCGAGATGGCCGGTTGGGATCGCGAGTAGCTCAGGTGCCGGCGGGCCAGCGCGATGGTGACCGGGACCGTCCCGTAGAGCAGGCCCTGCAGCGCTCGGCCCAGGAGGAACACGGTGAAGTTCGTGGCGACGGTGGCGATGACCGACCCCGTGAAGATCACCGCCAGCGACGCCAGGAGCAACCGCCGGGTGTGAGGGCCGTCCGCCAAGCGGCCCATGATCGGGGTGGCGACGGCGCCCACCAGCAGGTTGACGGTGAGCATCCATTGCGCGGCGCCGACGGTGATGTCGAACTCGCCTGCGACCGACGGGACGAGCAGCATGCCCAGGGAGCTGACGATCGAGCTGGTGAGCCCGGCGTAGACGAGGGCCTGCAAGAACCAGCGGGGCGCGGGTGCGCGGCCTGTCGTGGTCACCCGGGGCCCTCGGTGTCCAGCCTGACGAGCAGCGGAACTGCCGCCGCGAGGGTGGCGCGATCGGATTCGCTGAGCTCGTCTGTGACGGCGCGGATCAGCCATTCCTGCCCGGCCGAGCGCTCGGCGACCAGACGGGTGCGGCCGGACCCGGTGAGGCTTACCAGGACCCGACGTCCGTCGGAGGGGTCGGGATTCCGGGAGACCAGCCCCATCGCCTCGAGTTCGCGCACCGCACCCGCCACCGCCTGGTGGCTGATCCGTTCGTGTGCGGCGAGGTCGGTGGCGGTGAGGGCGCCGAGGCGGTCGAGTCGGGCGAGGATCCCGACCTTTCCCATCGACAGCGTCCGGTGCTCGGCGAACCGTCGCCACAGCGGCCGGAGGGCCTCACGCAGGTCTGTGGCCAGTGCGGTCGGGTCGGTGGGCGCGGGGCTGCCGGGGACTGGGCTGGCCGGGGCGTGGGGCTGGTCGGTCACCCGCGTGATTCTACAAGCCGCTTGCGCAACCTACTTGCGGGACCCGGATGAGGCGGCTGGGGCGTCGGCTCGACAGCTCAGTACGTCCCGCAGTTGACCGGCGGCGGCACGCCGTCGAGCCGGTCGGCCAGGTACTGCACCGTGTCGCCGAGGCCGGAGAGCATCGGTACCGCGTGGTTGAGGGCGAATCCCGTGGCCACCGGCGGGGCGTGGTCGATGACCATCTCGACCGCGGCCCCCTGCGCACACCAGTCCCGGCCGAGCTGCTGCGACTGGTGGCCGGGCACGATGTCGTCGTTCATCGGGGACAGGATCCGGACCGGAGTGCTGGGCGTCAGGCGACCGATGCGCTCGCGCTCCAGGTAGCTCATGATGGCCGGATCCTGCCTGGCGATCTCACCGGCCGACTGGCCGGACGTCGTGTAGCGGTTGGTGCGCTGCTGGAAGAACTGGATGGCGGTCTCGCCGATGCACTGGTGCGAGGTGGCGGCGAGCATCGCCCGGCCCTCGTCGTTGAGATAGGCGTCGAGCAGCCCGCCCATCTCCGGATAGGCGTCGACCAGGCCGTTGAGCGCATAGCCGATCACCCCGGCGATCGCCGACCCGTCGGACCACTCGAGCGTGGCCAGGAGGTCGGCCGGCGGGGAGCCGGCCGCGGTACCCACCAGGTTCAAATCGGGCGCGTACTGCGGGTGCAGTTCGGCCGCTGCCGCCACCGCGCCGCCGCCCTGCGAGTAGCCGGAGAACACGGTGCGCGGCGAGGGGCCGATGTCCGCGCCCGGGATCTGCGGGGCGGTCCGGGCGAGGTCCAGCACCGCGCGGGCCGAGGCCTCGCGGTTGACGTAGGAGTGCAGGCCGGGCGTGCCCAGTCCCTCGAAGTCGGTCATCGCGACCGCGTAACCGCGGGCCAGGAACGCGTAGGCCTGGATAATCTCGTAACCGAAACCGACACCGGGCGGGTCCGTGCGGACGTTGGCCAGATTCTGGAAGGTCTTCGACGGCGCGCAGTGGTCGGCCATCCCCTGGGTCCCCGGCGCGAGCACCGCGAGCGGCCGCGGTCCCGGGCCCGCCCACGGGGCGCGGGGCTGGAGGTAGGTCCCGGTCACCGCGATCTTCTGGTTTCTCGATCCGACGGAGGTGTACATGATCCGCTGGGCGTCGGTCGAGATCGGCCCGGCAGCGTCGGAGACGAACTCCGCCCCGGGAATCGGAGGGATGGCACCGGCGAGCGGGAACGCCTCGGTCTTGACGAGCGCACCCGGGCCGGCGGGCAACTGGGCCGGCGGCTGGTAGAACGCGGGAGCAGGATCGTTGGACGAGCCCTGGGCCGAGGCGACGGGTGCGGCCACGGCGCCACCCCCGATGGTCATCGCGAGAGCGCTGGCGAGTGCGGTAGCGCACATCGCGGTTCGACGAAGTAGCACGGTCCCCCCGGACTTGGTGTGGCATGTATCACTGATGAACGGAGTGTAAAGCGACACTGCCGAGAAGGGGGAGGGCACCCCGATCACGCCGCGATCCGGGATCGGTGCCGGCCATGTGGCCGCGTGTGGTGACGTCGCCCGAATCCGGCTCAGGCGCCCGCGGCCCGGCGATGCACCGTGGCCCACCAGGCGGCGAGAAGTGTCGCGCTCACACCGAAGACCACCCACGTCAGCGCTGCGGAAACAGGCCCGGTGACGAAGAAGCCGAGGATCAGAGCCACGATCCAGTTGGCGAGGAGCACCAGCACGGTCACGAGGAAGGCGAGGGCGGCCCGGCCGGGGGAGTGCGCGAGAGTGTGACGCGCGGCCCCCCTCGGCGTCACGGCCAGCGTCGACAGTAGGGGCAGCGCCGCTGACGCGATGACGATCGGCAGGATCGGTGAGAGCACTCCGGCGAGGACTCCGAGCAGGACCGCCAGCGCGGAACCGGCCAGGAGCCGCACCGGAGGCGCAGAGAACCTCTCGTCGGGGCGGACCGCGGTAGCAGTCGCGCCGACGACCATCCAGAGTGCGACGATCATCGCCACGCCCGAGACCGTCACGCGGAGAGCGAATCCCCACCCGGCCTCGGGGGCCGGATCGCCGACTGTCAGCAACGCCTGGACGAGTGCGTTGGCGATCACGACCGGGACAGTCACAGGCGCACCCCGGACGCAGCCCCGCCATGTCCCGGTCATCGTGCGCCCACCGCTCATCTCGAACCCACCGTGCCGTTGCGGTCGAGTACGGCCTGCACGGGGCCGGAGTAGATGAGGCGCTCCCCGACCTCGAGCTCGAAGGTCGTGCCGTCCTCGGAGGTCAGCGTCGCCGTGATGGTCTCCTCGTCGACGGTCTCCCCCACGCATCGCAGGCCTGCTCCGTGGCCCTCGCACACCGGTGCGACGAGGATCTCGACCCCCTGCTCAAGCAGGACCTCGTTCGCCGCGTATCGAAGGTCCGCGATTTCTGCTCCCCCGACAGGCGCGAGCGCGTCGATCTGCGAACATCCCGCCACCGCGAGCACGACGAACGCTCCCCCCGTCGCACGTTTCATCCGGCGCGTCATCTCGCGTCCGCTCCCGTCCCCCGTGCCCCGCCTCATCGCTGCGCTCGCTGCTCGTGGGCGAGGAGGCGAGCGCGTTCACGCAGGTGCTGCTCTTCCAGTGAGTCATCCGTGATCGCGTCCAGGTCGAACGGGGCGGGCAGCAGGAGCTCGGTGTTGCGGTCAAGTGCCGAGCCGCGCCTCATCAGGGGGTTCTCGGCCCAGTCGTTCGCGGCCAGTTCCCTGCTCTGCGATGCGAGGTCCAGGTAGCCGCCCGAGGAGCCCGGGGTGACCGGCGACGCGTGATCGAGAACGGTCGTGAACAGCGACAGCGTCCCGTCCCGGTTGTCGACGATCTCCACGGTCTGCTGTTGCTGGGGGAAGTCGATACAGGATGCGGTCGTGATCTCCCAGAAGCCCCCGTCGCGTCCGCGGTGGGCGAGGATCTGGTTCTGGTGGGTGTGCCCGTTGAGCCAGCCGATCACCACCGGGTAGGCCAGCAGCAGGTCCACGAACTCGTCGGCGCCGTGGAGGGTGGCCGTCGAACCCGGTCGCCGCGCCCGGTTCTCCAGGGTCATGCTGTTGTGGTGGGTCAGGATGAGGACGAGCTTCTCCTGCGACTGCGCGCGATCCAGCTGGCCCCTGAGCCACTCGAACTGATCGCCCGGCACCGCACCGTCGGCGCCGGCGACGGCGTTGCAGGTGTCGAGGCCGAACACCCGTACGTGGGGCGTCAGGTCCGCGGTCCACCAGGTCTCCCCGGAGTCGAGATTGTGCTGGGTGAATCCGTGCCCGACGGGGCCGGGCGTCTCCGTGGTGTCGAAGTGCTCGGCCATGAATTCGCGTTGCTCGAACAGGTATCGGCGCGGATCCGCGGTGACCCCACGAAATCCCGGTCTGGTACCCGACCGGACCCCCAACGCGTCACCGAGCCGCTGCAGCGGGCTCGCGGTCGCGGCGTATCCACTCAGCGTCGACGACGCGGTGGCGGCCAGCGTGTGAGACTTCTGCGAGCCGACCGCGAGGGAACGGAGCTGGGGGGACAGACCGAAGGTGCCCAGCAGGAGCGTGTCGTGATTGCCGTACACCGCATACCACGGCACCGGCAGGCCGACCGACTCGACGGGGCGTGAGATGGCCTGGGACAACAGGTCGGGCAGCCGGGGAAACCCGTAGTCGCCGAACGCGCCGCCCGAGGGATCCTCCGGCCGGTACGCCCACTGGGCGTCCCGCCAGGCCTGCACGCCCTCGAACAGGGTCGGGGACCCGCTGTTCGGGGTCACCGGTACCCCGTCGAGGACGTCGATGTACCACCGCAGTTCGAGGTGGGAATGCATGTCCGCGCTGTCGCCGGTGACGATCGCCGCACCGAGCGGAGCCCCCGTCACGGGGCTGATCGAGTTGTCGGCGAACGACTTGACCATCGCCGCGGTCACATGCACGGTGAGCGGGTCCTGCGGATGGAACGCCGATCCCCACGTGGCGTGATCCTGGACGATCATCGGCTCGATACGGCACGGGGACTGTGCGTCGATGACGTGCATGTCGGACAGGTGACCGAGGTAGAGGAGCGAACGGCGTGCCCCGGCTCGTGCCGCAGACGGAGACGCACGCAGGATGTCCATCCGAGGCAGATGGGCCTCGCCCGGGCCCGCGGCCAGGGTGCGATAGGACCGGGCCTCGCCCTCTCTGCGGAGAATGGTTCCGGACAACGTCGACCGCGGCACCTCGGGAGGACTCTGGGCCACAGCGAGTCGACCGCCGAGCGCGGCCGGTGCCAGGCCCCACGCCGCGGCCAGTGCGCCGACGCGGCTCAGGAACTGGCGACGTGACAAACCGGGCATCGACTCTCCTCCGGCCTCGAGTAGCAGAAGAGTAGCCCCGGAGGCGGCGGGAGGGAACGGGGTGCGCGATCATCGTCTGGAACCCGTTGTGCGCCAACGTGGCCTCAGGTCGTCGCGGCCCCGGCGCAGGTCAACCGGTGCGCAGTCGGCCCGCTTTCGTGTGTCGTTCCATCTCGGTCATGCCGCCCCAGACGCCGTAGAGCTCTCGCTCCTCGATGGCGTAGGCGCGACACCGGTCGAGTACCGGGCACGTCGAGCAGAGTTGCTTGGCGAGTTCCTCGTTCTTGCGCCTCGTGCCCTTGAGGTCGTGGTCGTCGTTGTAGAACAGGTCCTGGTGTCCCACGCAGTTCCCGCGGTCGGCCCAGGCCCATCGATCTTCTAGTGCAGTCCAGGCTGCCTCAGCCACATGATCAACCCACTTTCGGTTCGGCGGCGATCCGTGGATCGCTCGCGGAGGAACACTCCATCATCCGGTGTGTGAAAGTGGTCGGGCCACACCCTCAGGGGTGTGATAGCGGTATCGGGTGAGCCGGGGTTCGTTGCTATTGTCTGTTCATGCCGGTCAGGGTGACTGTGATCAACGATTATCTCGTCGTCGTCGCCGGGGTGAACGCGATCCTCTCGGAGTACTCCGACCGCGTCGAGGTCGTGGAGAAGAACGCGGTGTCCAAAGGGGCGACGGCGGTGGACGTGGCCCTGTACGACACCTTCGCAGCACCGGTGGGCAAACACGCCCGACTCGCCTCGCTGCGTGAGGACCCGTCGATCGGCGCGGTCGCGGTGTACTCCTTCGCCTCCGGCCGGGCCGCGGTCGACGACAGCCTGGCGTTGGGGGCGAACGGCTTCCTGTCCAAGGCCCTGCCCGCGGCGGACCTGGTGCGTGGGATCGAGGAGATCGCGGCGGGGAGCGTCGTGACGATGGTGGGGCCGGGACACACGGCCACAGGTGCCAACGACTGGCCCGCCAAGGATGCCGGCCTCTCGGCCCGTGAGGCCGAGATGGTGGGGCTGATCGTGCAGGGCCTGTCGAACCGGGAGATCGGCGACAGGTGCTATCTGTCCGCGAACACGGTCAAGACCTACATCCGTGCCGCGTACCGGAAGATGGGCGTCGGCACGCGCGCGCAGGCGGTCGCCTGGGGGATCGACCACGGCCTGCAGCCTGACCGGTAGCAGCCCGTCCGGTCGCCGGTGCCTGGTGCCGGGGTGTCCCAGGCCTTGCGGCAGGTACCCTAGGGGGGTACCGTATCCGCCATGGGCGAGCACGGGTACACCGCGAACAAGGACGATCACCTCAAGCGACTGCGCCGCATCGAGGGCCAGGCCCGCGGTCTGCAGAAGATGGTCGAGGAGGACAAGTACTGCATCGACATCCTCACGCAGGTCTCCGCGATGACCCGGGCCCTGCAGTCGCTCTCGCTCAACCTGCTCGAGGAGCACCTGGGCCACTGCGTGGCCGGGGCGATCGAGCACGGCGGACCGGAAGCACAGGCCAAGCTCGCCGAGGCCAACGCGGCCATCGCTCGCCTGGTCAAGTCCTGAGGCACGACACCCGGTCCGCTCCTGCACACCGCTGACCATCCACCACCAAGGGAGAACCTCATGTCCGACACCGCCACCTTCACCGTCTCCGGGATGACCTGCGGACACTGCGTCGCCTCCGTCAGGGAAGAGGTCTCGGAGATCCCCGGCGTGACCGCGGTCGATGTCGACCTGGAGTCGGGCCGCCTCGTCGTCGTCGCCCCCGAGCCCGTCGACCCCGCGCTCGTCCGTGCGGCCGTGGACGAGGCCGGGTACACACTCCACGACGCGGAATGAGCTGACCGGACATGACTGACACCGATGTCTCCAGCGGGCCTGCGACCGCATTCGTCGACCTCCAGATCGAGGGCATGACCTGCGCCTCGTGCGCCAGCCGGATCGAGCGCAAGCTCAACAAACTCGACGGGGTGACCGCCGAGGTCAACTACGCCACGGAGAAGGCGCGGGTCGAGTACGCCCCCGGCGTGGAATCGCAGCTCCTGCTGGACACCGTCGAACAGGCGGGGTATTCGGCCCGGTGGCCACGACCCCGCACCTCGGCCGCCGTTCCGGGAACGACGCACGCCGACGGGGCGGTCACCGCCACAGCGCATGCGGGCAACGCCACCGACGACTCCGCGGCGCCTGACCGCGTCGAGAGTCTGCGCCACCGTGTGATCGTCTCCGCGGTGCTGTCCGTGCCCGTGATCGCCATGGCCATGATCCCCGCCCTGCAGTTCACAAACTGGCAGTGGCTCTCCCTGACGCTCGCCGCGCCCGTCGTGGTGTGGGGCGGATGGCCGTTCCATCGCGCCGCGGCGATCAACATCCGGCACGGCTCGTTCACCATGGACACCCTGGTGTCGATCGGCACGTCCGCCGCGTTGCTGTGGTCGCTGTACGCGCTGTTCTTCGGCCACGCCGGAATGCCGGGGATGACCCACGGATTCGAGTTCTCGCTGTCTCCCAGCGACGGCGCAGGGGACATCTATCTCGAGGCCGCCGCCGGGGTCACCACCTTCGTCCTGCTGGGCCGCTACATCGAGGCCAGGTCCAAGCGCACGGCGGGAGCGGCCCTCCGGTCGTTGCTCGAACTCGGCGCCAAGGACGTGGCGGTCGTGCGCGATGGCGTCGAGACCCGGATCCCCGTGGAACACCTGCAGGTGGACGACGAGTTCATCGTGCGCCCTGGTGAGAAGATCGCCACCGACGGCCGGATCGTCGACGGAGCCTCCGCCGTCGACACCGCCATGGTCACCGGGGAGTCAGTGCCGACCGAGGTCTCCACCGGCGACGCGGTGGTGGGCGGAACCGTCAACACCAGCGGACGTCTCATCGTCCGGGCCACTCGTGTGGGCTCGGACACCCAACTCGCCCGGATGGCACAGATGGTCACCGACGCCCAGTCCGGCAAGGCCGCCGCGCAACGCCTCGCCGACCGCATCTCCGGCGTCTTCGTCCCCGCCGTCCTGGTCCTGGCCGCCGCGACGTTCGCCTTCTGGCTGCTCACCGGGTCCGGTGCCTCCATGGCGTTCACGGCCGCGGTCGCGGTGCTCATCATCGCCTGCCCCTGTGCGCTCGGTCTGGCCACGCCCATGGCCCTGATGGTCGGGACCGGCCGCGGCGCGCAACTGGGCATCCTCATCAAGGGCCCCGAGGTCCTGGAGTCCACCCGCCGCGTCGACACGATCGTGCTCGACAAGACCGGCACCGTGACCACCGGAACGCCCGCGCTGGTCTCGGTGACCGCTGCCGATGGGCAGGACGAGTCGCAGGTGCTGCGCTGCGCCGGCGCGGTGGAGGACGCCTCCGAGCACCCCATCGCCCGGGCCATCGCCGCCGGCGCCCGAGAGCGGGTCGGCGACCTCCCGCCGGTGGCGGGGTTCCGCAACACGGAGGGACTGGGGGTGTCCGGGCTCATCGCGCTCGGTGCGGGTGGCCACCGTGAGGGCGACGATGAGGTCGTCGTGGTGGGCCGTCCCGCCCTGCTCGCCGAGCAGGACATGCCGTTGCCGGCCGAGCTCGAACGGGTGTTCGATGAGGCCTCCGGTCGCGGCCACACGGCGGTCGCCGTGGGCTGGGGCGGCCGTGCCCGCGGGGTGCTCGTGGTCGCCGACCAGGTCAAGGACACCTCCGCGGAGGCCGTCGAGAAGTTCCGTGGCCTGGGGCTCACTCCCATCCTCTTGACCGGCGACAACGTCAGGGTGGCCGCGTCGGTGGCGCAGCAGGTGGGCATCGAGCCCGGCCCGGACACCGTCATCGCCGAAGTGCTGCCGGCCGACAAGGTGGAGGTGATCCGCCGGCTGCAGGGCGCCGGGCGCGTGGTGGCCATGGTCGGCGACGGCGTCAACGACGCGGCCGCCCTCGCCACCGCCGATCTGGGCCTGGCGATCGGGACGGGCACGGACGCGGCTATCGAGGCCTCCGACCTCACCCTGGTCCGCGGGGATCTGCTCGCGGCGGCCGATGCGATCCGGTTGTCCCGCAGCACCCTGCGGACGATCAAGGGAAATCTGTTCTGGGCGTTCGCCTACAACGTGGCCGCGCTGCCCCTGGCGGCGGCCGGGTTGCTCAACCCGATGATCGCGGGGGCGGCGATGGCGTTCTCCTCGGTGTTCGTGGTGGCCAACAGCCTGCGGCTCCGGCGATTCCGGGCCGCCGCCTGACGCGCGCGACACCGGTCGACCCCGGTTGCGCCTGGAATGAGCCTGGGTACGGTGACGGCCACGAAGGCGACCACAGCGTCGCCCACGAGAACCCCGACGACAAGGAGGCCCTTCCGTGACCACGGTGACCGCCGCATCTCAGACCGCCGTATCTCAGACCACGACCGCTCAGACCCCGCCCTCCCTCCGGCGGGCACGCCGGGGCGGTGCGTTCGTCGCGCTGGCCGCCGCCGCCGTCCTGGCCGCCTCGTGCGGGACAGGGGAGG
>NZ_JADDKI010000324.1:0-1842 GCF_015356725.1 Dietzia sp. SYD-A1 | reverse complement strand
ACCCCCTCCCGGCCGGTGGGGTCGCGGATCGCCCGCGCCCTCGCCGCCCTCGTCTCCGTCTTCTGCCTCCTGGTCACCGGTGTGGGCTGGTCGCTGTTCAACGGTCTGAGCTCCGACCTGTCCTCCGCCGGCGGCCTCGACATGGGGGACGGCGGGCTCGACGGTGCCGTCGACATCCTCCTGGTCGGCACGGACAACCGGACCGACGCCCAGGGCAACGCCCTCAGCCAGGAGGAGCTCGCCACCATCCGGACCGGTGAGGACGAGGGTGAGAACACCGACACCATCCTGCTCATCCGGATCCCGGAGGACGGGAGCTCGGCGACCGCGATCTCCATTCCGCGGGATGTCTACGTGGAGACCCGGGAGATCGGGGGCAGCAAGATCAACGGGGTCTACGCCGGGTACAAGCAGGCCTACCTGGACCGCGCCTCGGCCGAGGCCCCCGACGGCGCGGTCACCGAGCAGGACCAGCGCGACGCCGTCCAGGCCGGCCGCAACGGGCTGATCAACACCATCCGGGATCTCACAGGCGTGCAGGCCGACCACTACGCGGAGATAGGCCTGCTGGGATTCGTGCTGCTCACCGACGCCGTCGGCGGCGTCCCGGTGTGTCTGAACGAGGACGTCGACGAACCGCTCTCCGGGGCGAACTTCCGGGCCGGGGTCCAGACCGTGTCCGGCTCGGACGCCCTGAGCTTCGTCCGACAGCGGCACGACCTGCCCGCGGGCGACCTCGACCGGATCGTCCGCCAGCAGGCGTTCATGTCCCAGCTGGTCAAGAAGACCTTGTCCGCGGGCACCCTCGCGGACCCGACGAAGCTCGGAGCCCTCGTCGATGCGGCCCGACGCTCATTCGTCATCGACGAGAACTGGGACTTCGTCGACTTCGCGATGAAACTGCAGGACATCAGCGGCGGCAACGTCCGGTTCGAGACCATTCCGGTGACCAGCATCGACTCCTTCACCGAGTGGGGCGAGTCCATCGTCACGGTCGACCCCGCCCAGGTCGCGGAGTTCGTCGGCGGATTCGCCAGTGCCGAGGACGCGGACGAGGACCAGACCCCGACCGACACGCCCGGCGTCGACCCGGCGGCCGTCGCGGTGTCGGTGGTCAACACGACGGCGATCGACGGGCTCGCCGCCCGGGTCTCCGGTTCACTGTCCGAACTCGGGTACGGGGTCGGGGACCTGCTCACCGATCCCGCCGCCGCCTACACCTCACACGTCGCGGCGGGATCGGCTGACGACCCCGCCGCGTTCGCGGTCTCCGACGCGCTCGGCGGACTGCCCGTCCAGGTGGATCCCGCGGTGCCGCCCGGCACCGTCCGCGTGGTGCTGGCCGAGGACTACAGCGGACCCACGGGGGATGCCACCGCGACCGAGTCCTACTCCCCCGAGACCACCGACTACGCGCCTCTGCCACCCTCGATCGCACAGCGTCCGACCTTCGACGCCGGCGGCTCGGACGTCCCCTGTGTGAACTGACCGAACCGCCGTGAACTGACCCAACCCCGACCGACCTCTCGGAGGACGCCCCGTGACCACCGCCGCAGACACCGTGCTCCAACCACTACTCGCGGCGGACCCGGGTGCGCCCCTGGTCACCCACTACGACCTCGCTGCACCCTCGCGGATCGAGCTGTCCGTGGTCTCCACGGCAAACTGGGCCGCCAAGATCGCCGGTCTGCTGCGGGACGAGGTCGCGGTCGCGCCCGGGGACGTGGTGGTGTGCGACCTGCCCGCCCACTGGCTCACCGCCGGGGTCCTCCTCGGCGCCTGGTGGGCCGGGGCCGAGGTGCGGACCGGGCCGGCCGAGGACGCCGTGGCGGTGATCACGAC
>NZ_JADDKI010000323.1:0-1556 GCF_015356725.1 Dietzia sp. SYD-A1 | reverse complement strand
CTCCTGGTGCGGTTCGGGGCTCTCGGGTGTGCACTGCCAGCCTAGAGGCCGTGTCCCCGCCCTACGTTCACGGGATTTTCTCAGCCCGCCCCCAGGGAATACCGGCCGACAGGCGGGACGGGAGTTACAGTCTTCGTCAGGACTCAACCGGCCGTCACACACGGCGCAACTACCCCAGGGCGTGCCCATGTCACCACTTGCCCCACGCGGTGCGGCGGATACCCCTGTGTGCTCGATCCTGGACATCCCGGGGCCCCGGTGGTTCGGCGAGGGCGATCCCATCTGGCGTGTCCACGGCGACGCGGCGACCCCGATCGGGGTGACCACCGGCCTGCTCATGCTGGCGGCCAACCCGGCCTACGCCTCCACGTTCGCCGCCGCGGACGCGGTCGACGACCCCTGGTCCGTGGACGCCTACCTGCACGACCTCATCGAGATCACCACGTTCGGCACGGTCGACGACGCGATGGTGACGATCGAGAACTCCCACCGCGACCGCGCGTTCTCGGGGACCACCGAGCACGGTCAGTACTACTACGGTTCGGACCCCGAGCTCGTGGAGTGGGCGCACGCCGCCACCACATGGGCCCTTCTCGCGGCCTACCAACGCTTCGCCGCGCGGCCGCTCACCCCGGCCGAGTCCGACCGGTACGTCTGCCAGACGGCCGGCGTCGCGCACCTGCTCGGCTGCCGGGTCTCGCCCACCACGGTCCGCGAACTCGAGCAACTGCTCCGTTCCTCCCGGGATCGCGCCCGTGCGACCACCGCCGGCCGGAGCGTCGCGACACGGCTGCGCGAGACGGCGCGCGAGTGCAGGGGCCTGGAGAGGACGTCCGTGACCGCCCACCGGTCGTGTGTCACGGTGGTCCACGCCGCCACGAGCCTCGTGCCGTCCGACGTCCGTCGGGCCCTCGACCTCCCCCACCGCCCCATGGACCGCGCCGCCGTCTTCGGCCGCATCACCCGGGCGCACGAGGGCCTGGGGGCGCCGATGCTCACCACCCGCGCGCCCATCGCCGCGCCGTCGGCCATGAGGGCGCGACCGGCCTGAGCTGGCGCTCCCGGGGACCACGACCCGTGGCCGTCACCTCGGGCCGCTACCAGTAGCCGCTACCAGTGGCCGTTGATCCGGCCCTTGGCGAACCCCGCGATCTCCCAGACCAGGTGCACCGGGAGCATCGGCCAGTCGATGCGCTCGATCGGCGTCATCCGCACATCGACCCCGGTCGCCGCGCGCATCCACTGACCGGCCCGCAGGGTGTGGGGGCGATTGGTGACGACGAGGATCCGCTCCCACCCCCGGGCCCGGGCGATCGCGGCGACCGCCTGCGCCTCACCCCATGTGGTCCGCGGTTCGGGAGCGACACAGACCACCTCCGCACCGGCCGGGCGGCCCGCGCCCGTACACAGCCGTCGGGCGATGCGCTCCGAATTGCCTCCCGGGTTGGACACCAGCAGCGTGTCGGCGAACCCGGCCTCCACCAGCTCGCGGGCGTGGGCGTGCCGGCCGTCGTCAGCGCCGGCGAGCATGACCACCGCGTCGGCGGGCACCGGCT
>NZ_JADDKI010000322.1:0-4167 GCF_015356725.1 Dietzia sp. SYD-A1 | reverse complement strand
GGTGGGGGTCGTCATGGTCTCCAGGATAGGGCCGCTCGCGCGACCGGACCGGTCCGGGAGGTCACAGCAGGACGGTCGCGTAGTCGACGGCGTCGGTCATCCCGACCCGGCGGTAGGTCGCTCGGGCGGCGGTGTTGGATCCGTTGACCACGAGCGACGGAGTCAACCGGCGGGCCTGGAGGGCGGAACACACCGCGGCGATGCCACCGGTTCCGAGCCCTGCCCCCCTCCGCTCGGGTCGGACCCAGACCCCCTGGATCTGCGCCGACCACGACGAGACCGCGGCGACGTCGGCCTTGAAGAACACCTCACCGTCGTCGACCCCGATCCATGTCCTGCCCCTGGCCAGGGAACGCGCGACCCGACGCCGGAACGGGATCCCGGAACCCACCGCGAACGGATCGGAGCCCAGCTCCTCGCGGTACATCGCCGCAGCGGCGGCGAGGACCGATTCGAACTCGACCAGGGTCGCGGCCCGGACACCGCCGAGGACGAGGGCCCGGTCCACCGGGCGGCGCAGGGACATGAGGTGCTGCGAGTCCCGATACTCCCGGTGGGGACCCCAGCAGGCGCCGAGAGCGTCCCACAGTGCGGAGACCTGTTCCCTCCGCCCGTGGACGGACATCGGACCGACACCCAGGCCCGCCACGGCGACTCCGAGCGCGCGGTGATCGTGCGCGTCACCGCGCAGGGGCAGGACCGAGCTCCCCACGAACACCAACGACCTCTCGGGGCCACCCAGGGTGAGGAACCTGCCCTCCGGCCCGGGGACCGCACCGGAGGTGGCGAACTTCTCCGCAGCGGGACACGACACCAGCGGGTCGGACTCGAGGACCGCGAGGAGTGCCCGGGCCTCTCCGGGCCCCACCCCGCGGCATCCGTCGGTCGCTGCCGCAGGCGCGGCCGTGTCGGTCATGGCCTATCGCGTGACCTTGACCTGGGGGCCCTGGCCGACGGCGGCCTCCCCGACGGGTTCGCCCATCTCCTCCGCGATCCGCATGGCCTCCTCGATGAGCGTCTCGACGATCATCGCCTCCGGGACGGTCTTGATGACCTCGCCCTTGACGAAGATCTGGCCCTTCCCGTTACCCGAGGCCACACCCAGATCCGCCTCACGCGCCTCACCAGGTCCGTTGACCACGCACCCCATGACCGCGACCCGCAGCGGGACGGTCATGCCCTCGAGACCCGCGGTGACCTCGTCGGCGAGCTTGTAGACGTCCACCTGGGCACGCCCGCACGACGGGCATGAGACGATCTCGAGCTTGCGGGGACGCAGGTTCAGGGACTGCAGGATCTGCGAGCCGACCTTGATCTCCTCGACCGGCGGCGCGGAGAGGGAGACCCGGATGGTGTCGCCGATCCCCTCCGACAGCAGGGCCCCGAACGCGACCGCGGACTTGATGGTGCCCTGGAACGCGGGCCCGGCCTCGGTGACCCCGAGGTGGAGCGGGTAGTCGCTCTTCGACGCGAGCTGACGGTAGGCCTCCACCATGATCACGGGATCGTTGTGCTTGACCGAGATCTTGATGTCCCCGAACCCGTGCTCCTCGAAGAGGGACGCCTCCCACAGCGCGGATTCCACGAGCGCCTCCGGGGTGGCCTTGCCGTACTTGGCGAGCAGTCGTGGGTCGAGGGACCCCGCGTTCACCCCGATCCGGATGGGGATACCGGCCGCACCGGCCGCCTTCGCGACCTCCGCGACCCGCCCGTCGAACTCCTTGATGTTTCCCGGGTTGACCCGCACCGCCGCGCACCCCGCGTCGATCGCGGCGAAGATGTACTTGGGCTGGAAATGGATGTCCGCGATGACGGGGATCGGCGACTTGCGGGCGATCGTCGACAGGGCGTCGGCGTCCTCCTGGCGGGGACAGGCCACGCGCACGATGTCACAGCCCGACGCCGTGAGCTCGGCGATCTGTTGGAGCGTGGCGTTGACGTCGTGGGTCTTGGTGGTGGTCATGGACTGGACCGACACCGGATGATCGCTGCCCACACCGACCGGGCCCACGGCCAGTTGACGCGTCCTGCGGCGCGGTGCGAGGACCGGCGGCGGACCGTCTGGCATGCCCAGACCGACGGGGATGGAGGAGGAGTCGTTCACAACAGGGCCTTCCGTAGGGTTGCCAGCCGGGTGCTCGCTGATCGGCGTCCGCCATTATCCGCGTTCCGGGGCGCGGGGGCGAGGGCAGGAGTCCGCGCGCTCATCCCGTCAGCAGTATGGGGTTGACGAAGTCCGCCGTGATGACGATGGCGGACACGCCGATCAGCAGCACGAACACGCCGATCGTCAGCGGCGCGAGCTTCTCGTAGTCGGCCGGCCCGCCCGGCGCCAGACCGCGGAGTCGTCTCAGTGCGTCCCGGATCTTCTCGTAGAACACCACCGCGATGTGCCCACCGTCGAACGGGGTGAGCGGGACGAGGTTGAACGCCCCGAGGAACAGGTTCAGCCCGGCGAGGAAGAGCAGGAAGAGCCACCAGGCACCCTGTTCTGCCGCCTGGCCGCCGATGTGGCTCGCGCCGACGACCGAGACGGGCGAGTCCTCGGCCCGCTCGGCACCGAAGATCGACGCCGCCACCGCCGGGATCTTGGACGGGAACGAGATGAGCCCGTCGATCGTGGCCTCGATCATCTCCCCGGTGAAGACGAAGGTCGCCGGGATGGCTCCGAGCGCATCGTAGGTGTGGACCGACTGATAGGCGGGGTCGTCGAGGATCTCCCGCGGGATCCCGTCCTCGGACAGCCGGACTCCCAGTGCCCCCCTCGCCTGCCCTCCCTCGGAGGACGAGGTCAGGCTCGCCGTCGTCGTCAGTGTGTCCCCCGCCCTGTCCACCGTCACCGGCACGGTCTGGCCGGGACGCGCGGAGACCACCTCGGACAGGTCGGACCAACTGTTCACGGGCTGCCCGTCCACGGATGTGATCCGGTCGCCGGGCAGGATCCCCGCCTCACCCGCGGGGCCGACCCCGACCCCGCACCGATCCGCCGCCGCGCAGGTGTCGCCCACCACCGCAGCGACCCGGTCGGTCGGGATCGGCTGGACGTCCCTGTTGACCAGACCCCACCCCAGGGCCACCGTGTAGAACAGCGCGATCGCCAGGACGATGTTCATGACGGGGCCGGCCAGCAGGACCGCCACACGCTTCCACCAGGCCTGACGCCACATGGCCTTCGGTTCGTCCTCCGGCGCGAGTTCGTCGTACGCGGTCATCCCGGCGATGTCGCAGAACCCGCCCAGCGGGACCGCCTTGAGGCCGTACTCGATCCCGCCACGGCGCACGGACCACAGCGTCGGCCCGAAACCGACGAAGAATCGACGGACCTTCATGCCCGACCACTGCGCCACCCTCATGTGCCCGTACTCGTGGAGCACGATCGACACCATGATCCCTAGTGCGAAGAGCACGATCCCGAGGACCATCACGGCTCAGCCCTCCCGACCCGCGACGAGGGCGGCGGCGTGCCGCCGCGCCCAGGATTCCGCCGCCGTCACGTCGTCCAGATCCCGGGGATCGGACGACCACTCGTCCGCCGCCCCGACCGTCTCCGCCACCACGTCGACGATCTCGGTGAAGCCGATCCGGCCGTCGAGGAAGGCCGGCGCGGCCTCCTCGTTGGCGGCGTTGAACACCGCCGTCCGCAGGCCCCCCGCCGATCCCGCCGCGCGGGCCACGGAGATCGCCGGGAACGTCTGCTCGTCCACGGGCTCGAACGTCCAGGTGTGTGAGGCGGAGAAATCTAGGGGGGTCGTGGCCCCGGGGATCCGGTCCGGCCACCCGAGGGACAGCGCGATGGGCAACTTCATCGAGGGAGGAGAGGCCTTGGCGATCGTGGCACCGTCGACGAAGGTCACGGCCGAATGCACCACCGACTGCGGGTGGACGGTCACCTCGATCTTGTCGTAGGGCACCCCGAACAGCAGATGCGCCTCGATGAGCTCGAGAGCCTTGTTGACCAGGGTGGCCGAGTTGAGCGTGATCATCCGCCCCATCGCCCAGGTGGGGTGCTGCAGCGCCTGCTCCGCGGTGACGTCCGCGAGCTGCGCGCGCGTCCTGCCCCGGAACGGGCCTCCGGACGCGGTGAGCACCAGTCCCGCGACCTCGTCCGCCGTGCCCGAGCGCAGGCACTGCGCCATGGCCGAGTGCTCCGAGTCCACGGGCACCAGC
>NZ_JADDKI010000321.1:0-4744 GCF_015356725.1 Dietzia sp. SYD-A1 | reverse complement strand
GCCCCGGAGTACTCCTGGCCACGCAGGAAGTACGCGGCAGCACCCGCGACCGCGGCGCCGCCGGCGAGTCCGACGATCCACAGGGGCGCGAGGCGCCGCCGCCTCTTCGGCTTGTCCTGGGGCGCGGTGAGAACGGAGGTCTGCTCCCGGAGGGACTCGGCGTGCTCCTTGGCGTCCGCGGCGAGGTTGCCCAGGATCTCCGCCTGCTCCGCGCGCCGTTCGCGCAGCACCTGGATGCCGCGGCTGGCGCCGAACAGCGCCAGACCCGCGGGCCCGCGGGTGGCGGCCACCGCCGCTTCACCCAGGAAGCGGGGATCCTTGAGGTCGAATGCCTTCCGGGCGGCGGTGCCGGCCTTCTTCAGGTCCTTCTCGGCGGACTTGATGGCCTTGCGTTCAGCGGCTCGATCACTTCGTGTGCTCATGGGTAGATGGTGGCACAGGGCCCGGACCCCGACCACCACCTCACCGACATCCACCGGTACCGCGTGGCAGGATGGTCGCCGTGAGCATCGCAACGCAGAAGGCAACCATCCACACCACCAAGGGCGACATCGTCGTCGAGCTGTTCGGCAACCACGCCCCGGAGACGGTCGCGAACTTCGTCGGCCTGGCCGACGGTTCGAAGGACTACTCGCAGGCCAACGCCAAGGGCGAGAAGAGCGGCCCGTTCTATGACGGTTCGATCTTCCACCGCGTCATCTCGGGGTTCATGATCCAGGGCGGCGACCCCACGGGCACCGGTCGTGGCGGTCCGGGTTACCAGTTCAAGGACGAGTTCCACCCGGAGCTCCAGTTCAGTGAGCCCTACCTGCTGGCCATGGCAAACGCGGGCCCGGGGACCAACGGTTCGCAGTTCTTCGTCACCGTGGGCCCCACGCCGCACCTGAACAACCGGCACACCATCTTCGGGAAGGTCGCCGACGCCGACTCGCAGAAGGTCATCGACGCCATCGCCACCACCAAGACCGGGGCCATGGACCGTCCGGTCGAGGACATCGTGATCGAGTCCATCGAGATCTCCTGACAGTTGACCCCCGGGGTCGTGGCGACACGACCCGGCCAGCGGCGCGGGCACCGGTACCCCGGTCCCGCGCCGTCTGTGTCTCCATGACGATGCAGGAACGGTGACACCCCACCACGCCATGACCACTCAGACCCACAGCGGTGGCGCCGTCTCCCGCTTCTTCCGCCTCCAGCCGGTGACCGCGTGGCTCATCACCGCCAACCTCGCGGTCTACGCCGCGACGGTCGCCCAGTCGCGGAGTCTGCTCGCCAACCATTCCGCCGTGTTGTTCCAGGCCACGGCGCTGTATCCGCCGCTGGTCGCGGCCCATGACGAGTGGTGGCGTCTGATGACGTCGGCGTTCCAGCACTTCGGCCCCATGCATCTGCTGCTCAACATGTACATGCTGTGGATCCTCGGTCTGGGTGTCGAGCGCAGCATCGGCCATGCGCGATTCCTCGCGCTCTACCTGGTCTCGGCCCTCGGCGGGTCCGCCGCCGTGATGTTCTACGGCCAGAACGCGCTCACGGCCGGGGCGTCCGGCGCGATCTTCGGGCTCATGGGCGCCTACGCGATCGTCGCGATGTCGATGCGCGTGGACGTCAAGGGGATCGGGATACTGCTGGTACTGAACATCGGCGTGAGCTTCCTGGTCCCGGGCGTCTCGCTGGCCGCGCATCTGGGCGGCCTGCTCGTGGGTGCGCTCGGCGCGCTGGTCCTGGTGTCGTTGCCCCGTCGGCTACCGCGAGGGGTGGGCCGCGGCGGACGCCAGGCCGTGTCGTGGCTCGGCTACCTGGTTCTGGTGGCGCTCGTCGCCACGGCCGCCTGGTACGCGGCCGACACCATGTCGCCGGGGCTGTTCCTCAGAGCGTAGAGCCCCCGAACCCCAGCTGCACCAACCGGTCGGTCACCTCACGCGGGTCCGCCCCCAGGTCGCCTCGCGTGAACACCTCGAGTACCTCCCGACCCCGGTCATCCACGTACTCCAGTCGCATGAGGTGCTGCCGCACGCCCCATCTCGCGACCCCGAGTGCCCGCGCCTCGACGACCCGAGCGGGCGGGACGAACACCACGCCCCTGAGCCTGGTGATCGCGAGCTGACCGTCCACCACCTCGATCCGGGGACGCCGTATCAGCTGCATCACCCCCGCGGGGATCACGAACAGCGCCAGGAGTCCGGTGAGGATGAGCCCGAGCGGGTCCCCGTTCGCCGCACCCACCGCCATGGCGCCGACACCGAGGGCGATCTGCGCGCTCGGCCACAGCACCCCCGGACCCCACGAATCCGCATCCCACGAATCCGCATCCCACGAATCCGCATCCGGCGGATCCGCACTGTGCCCGCCGGGAGACGCCGCTGGCTCACTCATCCCCCCATCCTCTCTCATCCACAGGCGGAATCCACAGTGTGGATGAATCACACGGGTGGAGTTCGATCCGCGTTCGAGAGCCCGGCACCCCGACCTGCGGAGTCGTCCGCGTCGTCGTCGTCACGGGTTTGTCCCCAGTGTGGAGGGAGTTGTCCACAGCCTGTGCGGGCGGGTCCGACCAGCGGTAACAGCGGTTACTTCGCCGAATACACCACCTTGACCTGCGCGGATGTCAACTCGCTAAGAAAATGCAGGTCACCCCCCGCGGAGTGCGGGGGGTGACCTGTGTATAAGACTGTGGATTACCCGGAACCGGGTTCAGTGAGAACGGGTGTCAGCGCCAGTTCATCGTCATGAGGAGCCCGGCGACAGCCAGACCGAACCCGATGGCGAAGTTCTGCCACGTCTCGAGGGACTGCATGAACGGGATCCGCTCACCGGCGATGTAGTAGGTCACCAACCACGCGAGCCCCAGGATCATGAGACCGAACATCACGATGATGTACCACTGCGACGTGGGCGTCCCCTTGACCTTGACGGGGGTGCGGCTGACGGCCGCGTCTGTGTACTCGGTCTTCGACCGGACCTTTGACTTGGGCATGACGTCCTCGCGCTGGTGGGGCTGATCCAGGGCAGTCTACCAAGCCCCACCCCGGACGGTGATCCCACCGACGGCAGTACGCTGCATCTATGCGCATCCTCGTCGTCGACAACTACGACAGCTTCGTCTACAACCTGGTCCAGTACCTGGGCCAGCTGGGAGCGACGTGTGAGGTGTGGAGGAACGACGACGAGAGGCTCGCCGGACCCGACGGTGGCTACGACCCGGCGTCGCTGGCAAGGGTGGTCGCGGAGTTCGACGGCGTCCTGCTCAGCCCCGGCCCGGGTACGCCGGACCGGGCGGGGGCCACGATCCCGCTCATCGGGGTCTGCGGACGCGCCGGCGTCCCGGTGCTGGGCGTGTGCCTGGGACACCAGGCGATCGGGGAGGCGTTCGGGGCCACGGTCGACCGGGCCGCCGAACTCATGCACGGCAAGACGAGCCGGGTCACCCACGACGACTCCGGCGTGCTCGCCGGGATCCCCAGCCCCTTCACGGCGACCCGCTACCACTCGCTGACGGTGCTGCCGGAGACCATCCCGGAGGACCTCGTGCCCACCGCGTGGACCGGGTCCGGTCTGGTCATGGCGATGCGGCACCGCGAGATGCCGGTGCACGGGGTGCAGTTCCATCCCGAGTCGGTGATGAGCGACGGAGGCCACCGCATGCTCGCCAACTGGTTGGGGATGTGCGGCGAGCAGCCGGAGGAGGCCCTGGTGGCGGGTCTGGAGCACGAGCTCGACCGGGCCCGGGGCGCCGCGCTCGCCTGAGCCGCAGCACCCCGCGAGGCCCTCAGCCGGGGCCGGGTACCAGCCCGAAGCGGATCACACGCACCACGACCTGGTCGTTCACCCCGGCCTCGCCGACAGGCGGCTGTTGCGAATAGATCTGCCCCACCCGGGTGAGATCCGGGTCGTTCTGCGGAAGCTCGACCAGCTGACCGCGGCCTCCCCGCCACCCGGCGCGCTCGAGCGCGGCCAGCGCATCGGGCACGGTGCCGCCCACGAGGTTGGGCATGAGGAACCGGTTACCCGCCGAGACCTGCAGCGTGATCGTGGCTCCCTTGAGCTGCGTCTGCCCCGCCGGGGTGGACTGGTCCACCACCTCGCCCTCCGGCGCGGTGCCGTCGACCCTGCGGGTGTCCACCCGGAATCCGATGCCCTCGAGGGTGGCCCGGGCCGAGTCGATGGACTGCCCCACCACCCCCGGCACCTGCAGCTCCTCGGGGCCGGACCCCACCGTCAACCTGACGGGGCGGTCTGAGGGCACCTGGGCGCCCGGGGGCGGATCGGTGTCCACGACCTTGTCCTGGTCCTCGGCGGTGGAGGGGCGGGCCTCGTTCTCCGGGAGCACCTCGAACCCTGCCTCCTCGAGGGCCATCCGCGCGTCAACCGGTGACATCCCCATCACGTTGGGGACCATGAGGATCGGCCTGCCGGTGGACACCAGGAGAATGATCTCCGAGCCGACGGGGAGGCGCTTGCCGGCGATCGGATCAGAGGCGACCACCAGGCCCGCGGGGACCCTCTCGTCCGGCTGCGGGTTCTGTACCGGCTCCAGGCCGAGGGCGGTCAGTTCATCGACCACCTCCTGCACGGGCCGCTGCGCGACCTCCGGGACGGTCACCTCCTGGACCTGGACGACCCCGCCGTTCCGGTCGGACGCCGCCCAGATCGAGAGACCCGCCACGACGGCGAGGACGAGCAGGGCCGCGATCGCGATCGTCGCCGCGCGGGGCCGTCCCCGGCCGCCGTCACCGGTGTCGGGGCC
>NZ_JADDKI010000320.1:0-2581 GCF_015356725.1 Dietzia sp. SYD-A1 | reverse complement strand
GGCCTGCGGCGGCCGCACTCGGTGGCGCCGGCCGCCGCCGTCACGGCCGTCGCCCGGGCCGGCGCCCCGAATGAGGTGGTGGAGTTCCTCGGGAGGTATCGGCTGTCCCACCGCATCGGGGTCCGTGCGATCGTGGACGGGAAGGCCAGATCGGCGACGGTGCCCGGGGTCCGGGTGTCCGTCGGCGACGCTGTCGACCTCTGCCGCCTCCTCAGATCGGAGGACCGGTGGGTGGGGGCCGGACTGCAGGCACTGGCCGCTCTGTCCTCGGGCGTCGCGTCCCTCGTGGCCGCGGGCCACGCTGTCCCTCGTCTCACCCGCCTCGACGGAGCGTGGGACGCCACCTGGGATCTCGTCGCATCGCCGGTCATCGGGGCCTGGACCACCGAGAGCCTGCACCGGAGTCACGGGTTGGTCGCCACCCGGGAGGAACTGGTCCGGCTCCTGTCGGAGTTGACGGATCATCACGCCCGCGCGGCACTGGCTCCCCTCGCGGCCGACCGGCGCAGCGAACTCGGCGAGGCGTTGGTCGGGGGTGGTCAGGTGGCCTCGGCCGGGCAGGCACTGGCCGATGCGGTCCGCGAGTTCGGTCGCGCGGCTGCGGCGAAGGACGTGGACGTGGTCTTCCGCGTGGTCGAACCGTCCGACGACGACACGGCGGGCGGGGGCACTGTGGACGGGGACACGGTGGACGGGGACACGGTGGACGGCGCCACCGTCGGGGGTCGCGCGGAGGAGTCCTCGGACGTCGGCGTCGTCTGGCGGTTCCAGGTGCTCGTCCGGACGGGCGCGGATTCGCTCCGTCCGTTCTCCGATCTCGCCGACACCTCCTCGGTGGACGGGCCCGTACGTGATGTGGTGGCGCGGGCGGTCCGCTCGTGGCCGCCGCTGTCCCGCGCCACCCAGGCGGCCGGCGCTCCCGATCTGCTGCTCCCGACCGACCTCGTGGTCGACCTGGTCGACGAGGGCGTCGAGGCGCTCCGTGGCCGTGGGATCGAGGTCCTCCTCCCGAGATCCTGGACGAGGGTCAGAACCGCGGTGAGGGCGACCGTCACGGAGCCCGGGACCGAGTCGGTGGACTCGGGGCACCGACTCGGGCTCGAACAGCTGGCGGATGTGGACTGGGAGCTGGTGGTCGACGACAGCCCGCTGGACGCCACCGAGGCCCGGATGCTGCTCGACGCCGCCTCGGATCTGGTCAAGCTCCGTGGACAGTGGGTCCGCGCCGATCCCGGCGCGCTCCGACGGGCGGCTCGCTTCCTCGCGGCCAGGCGAGGTCAGAGGACGACAGCCCCGGCTCTCGTCGCGGCACTGATGTCCGACGAGGCGGAGGGCGTCGAGGTCGAGGCGCCCACCACCCTCGACTGGATCCCCTCGTCGTCGTCGCCGATCGCGCTGCCGGAGTGGTTCCGGGCCTCCCTGCGGCCGTATCAACTGGACGGCGTCAGGTGGCTCGCGGCCCTCTCGCGGGCCGGCACCGGCGCGGTCCTGGCCGACGACATGGGG
This sequence comes from Dietzia sp. SYD-A1, assembly GCF_015356725.1. Taxonomy (NCBI): domain Bacteria; kingdom Bacillati; phylum Actinomycetota; class Actinomycetes; order Mycobacteriales; family Dietziaceae; genus Dietzia; species Dietzia sp. SYD-A1. The sequence goes on along the minus strand of NZ_JADDKI010000320.1, from coordinate 1,075 downwards.
CTCGGCAAGACGATGCAGGTCCTCGCGCTCACGGCGACCGAACACGCGACCGGGGGGTCCGGTCCCACCCTGGTGGTCGCGCCCCTGACCCTGGTGTCCACGTGGGAGCGTGAGGCCTCGAGGTTCGCCCCGGAGCTCCGGGTCCACGTCCACCATGGTCAGGGACGCGGCCGGGGGGAGGGCGCCGCCGCGCGGATGACGGACTCGGATCTCGTCCTGACCTCCTATGGAACGGCCACCCGGGACGTCGACCTGCTGTCCGGGGTGGAGTGGCGACGCGTGGTCGCCGACGAGGCCCAGACCGTCAAGAACCCGGCGACCGCGGTGTCCCGCGCGATCCGCTCCATCCCCGCCCGGCACCGGATCGCGCTCACCGGGACCCCGGTGGAGAACAGGTTGGACGAACTGCGGGCGGTGTTCGACTTCGCCAACCCCGGGTTGCTCGGGTCGGCCAGCACCTTCCGCGCCCGGTTCGCGGTCCCCATCGAATCGCACAGAGACGAGGCCGCGGCCACCCGGTTGCGCGCCCTGGCGGCCCCGTTCGTCCTGCGTCGGCTCAAGTCGGACCCGGCCGTGGCCGCGGATCTCCCGGCCAAGCAACACATCAGGGTCGACGCCCCCCTGACCCGTGAGCAGGCGACGCTGTACCAGGCGGTCGTCGAGGACATGATGGAGCAGGTCAGGGAGTCTGAGGGAGCGTCCCGCAAGGGTGCGATCCTGTCCGGTCTCACCGCGCTCAAGCAGGTCTGCAACCATCCTTCGCACTATCTCGGGGACGGGTCCTCGCTGCTGCGGGGCGGGCGACACCGGTCCGGCAAACTGGCGGCACTGGACGAGGTCCTCACCGAGATCCTCGACGCGGGGGAGAAGGTCCTGTTGTTCACCCAGTACCGGGCTTTCGGGGACCTCATCCTCCCGCTGCTCGAGCGTCGCGCGGCGACAGGGGTGCCCTTCCTCCACGGGGGCGTCACCGCAGGCGGTCGGGCGTCGATGGTCGAGGTGTTCCAGAGCCCGCAGGGGCCGCCGCTGATGCTCGCGTCACTCCGGGCGGGCGGGACCGGGCTCACGCTGACGG
>NZ_JADDKI010000319.1:0-4554 GCF_015356725.1 Dietzia sp. SYD-A1 | reverse complement strand
GTGCAGGACCACCGGGTCCTCGTGGTGGGCAGCGGGTTCGGCGGCGGCATCGCGGCGCTCCGGCTCGCCCAGGCGGGCGTCCCCGTCGTCGTCATGGAACGAGGACGCCGCTGGCCCACCGGCCCCAACTCGACCACCTACCCCAGCGTCAGCGCACCCGACGAGCGCATCCTGTGGTTCCGCTCCGCACCCGAGGTCTTCGGCCGACCCGTGGACCTGCCGCGCTACACCGGGCTGCTCGACGCCTCCGTGGGCGAGAACATGACCTCCGTGTGCGCCACCGGCGTCGGAGGCGGGTCCCTCATCTACCAGGGCATGTCACTCCAGCCCAGCGAGGAGTTGTTCCAGACCTGGTTCCCGGGCGCGATCGACTGGCGCGAGATGGAGCAGGAGTACTTTCCCCGCGTCTCCCGGATGCTCCGCCTGGCCGAGGCCCCGGACGAACTCGTCAACTCCCCCCAGTACACGGCCCCCCGCGTTTTCGCCCAGAGGGTGCGGGCCGCCGGTCTGCCACTGCGCAAGATCCCCATGCCCATCGACTGGGACTACGCACTGGCCGAGCTGCGCGGCGAGATGCGGCCCTCCTACACCGACAGCTCGGGCGCGCTCGGCGTCAACAACGGCGGCAAACACACCGTCGACGTGACCTACCTCGCCGACGCCGAGGCCACGGGACTCGTCGAGGTCCGACCGCTCCACGACGTCCGTGCCATGCGGCGGCTGCCCGACGGACGCTGGGAGCTCGACGTCGAGGTCCTCGACACCGCCGGACGCCTCCTCAAGACGCTGGCGATGCGCGCACCCGCGGTCATGTTGGGTGCCGGATCGGTGGGCACCTCCACGCTGCTCACCCGAGCCTCCGCCACCGGCACCATCACGGACCTCCCCGACGCCGTCGGCAGCGGCTGGGGCACCAACGCCGACCGGATCTACACCTGGACCGACCCCACCGCAGGATTCGGCGCCGTCCAGGGCGGGCCTGTGGTCTACGGGAGCCTCAACTGGTCGGACCCCACCACCGCCCACACCCTCATCCAGGCGTCGATCCCCGCATTCGGTGCGGATCTGCACACCACGATGATGGTCGGGTACGGCGTGAGCGCCGACCGTGGCCGGATCGTCTACGACGCAGCGCAGGACCGCGGCGTCATCCGATGGCCCGCCGCCGGTGACGCGGGGATCCTGCGCGGTCACATCGAACCCACCGCGCGCGCCATCGTCGGCCCGACCGGCCACCTCACCGACACCAACGACATCGTCAACTCCACCTGGCACCCGCTCGGCGGCGCGGCCATGGAGCAGGTCTGCGACCTCGACGGGCGGGTCCTGGGCCAGCGGGGCCTGTACGTCGTCGACGGGGCCCTCATCCCGGGCACCACCGCCGCCTGCAACCCGTCACTGACCATCGCGGCGATCGCCGAGCGAGCCCTCGACCGGATCGTCCGCCACGATGTGGGCGCGATCATCTGAGGCGGGAGCGGGCGAGGCCGTCCGAGCCGGGAGCGGGCGAGGCCGTCCGGACGGATGTGCACACCGTCATCAGCGTCGAATGCCCGGGACCGGTGGCGGCGACCGGGATAATGGGCGGTGTGAGGTCTCGCGAGAACATCCTCGACGCCACCCGCCGCGTCATCGGCGAGGTGGGCTTCGAGGGCGTCAACATCGCGGTGGTGGCCAAGCGAGCCGGGGTGAGTCGACAGACCGTGTACTCGATCTTCGGTACCCGTGAGGAACTCGTCAGCGAGGCGATAACCCATCAACTCAGCGCACTCCTCGGTACCTACGAGTCGCTCATCGACTCGGCGGACTCGCTGCTCGAACTCCTGGTGGAGATGGTGGTCGTGTCCCGGCAGAGGATCCTCGGCGACCCCCTCCTCCGCGCGCTGACGCTCTCCGGCGAGGGCAATCCGATCCACCATCCCGGAGCCATCGACAGATCCCTCGGCTACACCGCTCAACTGTTGAGACCGGCGGTCGAGCGCTTCCCCGAGTACGCCGACCGCATCGACTTCCTCGCCGACGTCGGAGTCCACATCGGCTGGTCGGTGATCGTGCTCGACCCCCCCGACTCCCGCTCCGACGCCGAACTGCGGTCCTTCCTCACCGCCTGGCTGGCGCCGCTGTTCACATCGGCGCCGTGAGCACCCGGCTGGTCCTGTGGGATCTCGACCTCACGTTGCTCGACCCCGCCGGGTTCGGTTCCCGGATGATCGGGCCCGCTCTCGCAGAGATGGTGGGCGGGGAACCGATCATGGACACCTCCTTCGCCGGCCGGACGGACCGCGCGATCTGTACCGACCTGCTCGCGAGAAACGGGATCGAGCCGCGCGAAGGACACGTCACCCGCCTCCTCCGCGCGGTCGCCGAGAGGTGCGAGACCCACGGTCATGATCTGCTCGACTCCGGCGGCGGGCCTCTGCCGGGCGCACACGAGGCGGTGGGCGCCCTCGCCTCCGCGGCCGGGGTGCACCAGGGGATCGTCACCGGCAACATGCGGCGGACGGCGCTGCTCAAGCTCCGGTTGTGCGGTTTCGACGGCCTGCCGGATCCTCGGTTGGGCGCGTTCGGTGATCACCACGCCGACCGCGCCGACCTCGTGCGCGGGGCGGTCGCCACGGCCCGCACCCTCGGGCTCGAGGTCTCCCCCGGCACCACTGTGGTCATCGGGGACCACGTGCACGACGTGCGCGGGGCACTCGATGCGGGGGCACACTGCGTCGCGGTAGCGACCGGCCGGGTCAGCGCTGACGAGTTGCGCGCGGCCGGAGCCCACGCCGTCCTGCCCGACCTCACCGACGTGGAGTCTCTTCTCGAGGCGATCTCCGCCCTGACGCCCTCGGCGGTCCCCCTACCCCACCGCGCCTGAGACCACCACCGCGGTTCGGCCGTCACCGCCGCTCGGGCCCCCGCAGCACCTCGGGTCCCGCAGCACCCGGGCCCCGCAGCACCCCGGGACCCCGCAGCACCCGGGCCCCGCAGCACCCCGGGACCCCGCAGCACCTCGGGACCCCGCAGCACCCGGTGAATGGTCGTGTCCGTTGTGATCAGATGGCGCCTCCGTCACAGTGGGCACGACCAACCTGTGAGGCGATGTGGTGGCGGCCGCGCTCGAGGGCCGCGCGGGCCTGGCGGAGCACCGCCCGAGGATTCCTGAGCATCGACCCGGTGACGCGGACCACCTGCCAGCCGAGTTCGGCGAGTTCGGCGTTGACCCGGGCGTCGTACTCCCACTGGTCCTTCCCTCGATGGACCTCGCCGTCATAGAAGACCGCGACCATCTCGGCCTCGTACGCGAGATCCGCGGTAGCGATTCTCGCTCCGTACTCGTTGCGGATCGCGACCTGTGGAGTCGGGTCAGGGAGGTCCGACCGGACGAGGAGTAGCCGAAGTCTGGTCTCCGGTGGCGAGTCCGCCCGCGGGTCGCACCAGTGCAGCAGGCCGCGCACCCTGTGCAGACCATGCAGTCCTCGCACGCTCTCCGCGAGTGCACTGACCTCGCTGACCGAAATGCGGGACCGATTGCACACGGCATCGATCTTCGCGATGGCGGCGTCGTCGTCGAACTCCCACCTCGCGACGTCGACCGCCGTCCGCGCCGCGGAGGTCACCCGGAGGCCACCGATCGTCACCACGTGCCCGGCCGGCAGGGCACGCCGGAGTCGGCGCAACCGCACTCCGCGCGGAGCGGGCGCCGTACCGACCGCGTAGACGTCGACGCCTCTCCCGACCGCCGCCGGTGCGTACCAGCGCTCACGGTGGAACAGTCCCGCCGCGAGACCGCCGATCACAGCTCCGGCGGGCGCCCACAATGCTGCGCCGCGAACCAGGCGATCAGGGGTGACGGGCTCCCCGGCGGCCAGGTACACGTCGGGGAACAACCGGCGATGTCGTGACCTCAGCTGATGGCCGGTCAGGCGGCCGGCCTGCACCGCGGCACTTCCGACGAACGGCTCAGCAGGATCGGCAAGAGGCACCACAGCATCATCACGCGCCGCGTCCGATCACACCCGCCGGGAGCGTCGCCTGTGGAGGAGCAGAACGACCATCCACAACCACCCGCGCACGCCGGTGACAGTCGCAGGTGGTCCTCCCGCGTTCTGGTCGTGCCCAGCGCGGCGAGACGCGCGATTCACCGCAGCAGAGACGACCAAGACCGATGGACGCCTGAGAGCGGCGTCCCCCTGGCGCGCCGGCCTGCGGTCAGCCCTCTGGTCGTCGGCCCGCGGGTCAGCCCTCTATCTGCTCGCCGATCTCCATCCAGCGTTCCTCGAGCTCCTCCTTCTCCGCTGTCACCTGCTTGAGGTCGCGGTCGAGCGAGGCGAGCTTCTCCGTGTCGAGCGCCTCTCCCGCGGCGGCGGTGAGAGCCTCGTGAAGAGCGGCCTGACGCGTGTCGAGCTTGAGCATCTGCCGCTCGATCCTGGACATCTCCTTGCGCAGCGCCCGCTCTTCGCCCGAGCTGAGACCGGCCCCGGCGGGCGCAGCGGACGCCGAGCCAGGTCCCGCATCCGAGCCAGGCCCCGCACCCGAGCCCGCATCCGAGCCCACACCCGAGCC
>NZ_JADDKI010000318.1:0-1476 GCF_015356725.1 Dietzia sp. SYD-A1 | reverse complement strand
CACCAGGAGTCGCGGCGGGGCCAGGGACTGCACGAACACGCGACCGGCGGGACTCTCCACCACCGCGGTCCCCGATCGACCGAGCATCGCGGTGGCGCGGGCGCGGGCCGGGGCCAGGTCGCCGGGATGCTCGCCACGCCGGTCCGCGCGCGAGTCCTCGTGCGATCCGGCGAACCGATGCGCGTGCTCGTCGTCGTCCTCCGTTGGCGACGTCCCCACCACCACCGTCCACTCACCGGAGCGAGGACCGTCCAGGACGGTGGTCACCACCACCGGCAGTCCCTCGCCCAGGGCGGCGGTGACGCGGTCGATCGGATGCCCGCCGTGGGCGGGGACGTACTCCACGTACACCTCGAGGCTCCCGCCGCAGGTCGGCCCCACCGCCAGGAGCTCGTCGCCGTCGGGGCCGAACACCGCGCAGGCCTGTCGCCCATCGGCCATGACCTCCTGGCACAGCGTGTACACCGCTCCGTCCACGCACCCGCCGGAGACCCCGCCGATCACCTCCCCGGTCGCGGCCACGGCCATCGCGGTGCCGGTGGCCAACGGGGCGGAGCCGCCGATGTCAACGACGCGGGCGAGCGCGCACGGGATCCCCTCGGCGCGCCACCGGCTCACGGTCTCGGCGACGGTGTCCATGTGCACATGGTGGCGCGGTCAGATTGCGCGGGTGTTTCGCCGGATCGCGCCGCGAGTTACGCGCGGCGAGTCCACCACGCCGCGCGCACTGCAATCCACGCGTCCTCTCCGACGTGCGCGTCCTCTCCGACGTGCGCGTCCTCTCCGACGTGCGCGTCCTCTTTGACTTGCGCGGCCCCTCTGCCCGCTCCCATCCGGCTTTCGCGTCCCCTATGGACCACTCCGCCCGCGCATGTCGACAATGCAGCGGGCCCGGCGGGCAGGCCGGGCAGGCCGGGCAGGCCGGGCAGGGCGGGTGCTCAGTGGTGTCGGGCGCCCATGAGGTGCAGGATGCGATGGACGGTGTCGTCGGCGAGCGAGTACCGGACCACCCTGCCGTCCTCGGGGTCGCGGGATGCGGTCACCCAGCCCCGATCCCGCAGGATCCGCAGCGCCTGGGACGCGGCGTTGCGGGTGATCCCGGTCGCGGCGGCCAGGTCCGAGACGGTCGCGACCCCGGGGCCGGCCTGGTGCATGTGCGCGAGCAGGCCGAGCCTCGTGGGGTCGCCGAGCAACTCGAAGCGCTCGGCCCAGCCGCCCAGGTCCATCGCTCCCCCTCCGTCGCCCGCGCCGGTCACCGCCAGACGCAGTCGTCACCGGCAGCCGCGCTCGCCACCTGCATTATCAGTTAACAACGGTGACACATCCACTGGCTACGCTCTGCTCATTATGTGTCCGACTGGACACCTAATCCCTTTCGAGCAGGAGCTCTGCGTGAGACCGTTCTCCTCCCCCGCCGGTGCCGGCCTCGCCGCGAGCCTGACCGTGAGCCTGGCCGCGGCGAGGCCGGCACCGGCG
>NZ_JADDKI010000317.1:0-1283 GCF_015356725.1 Dietzia sp. SYD-A1 | reverse complement strand
GGCGGGCGGTCCCCCGCCCGGCATCGCGGCCAGTCGGCGACGCAGCTCAGCAACGCGGTCCGCCGTGCCGAGGCCGGACATGTCGACGGCAGAAGTGCCCATTACCATCACCAGAACCTCCCGACCCGGACGACACGCCGCCAACCGCTCTGATCGAACTATTTTTCGATCACGGGGAACAGTGAACACCACCGGTCCGACACGGCGCAAGAACACCTGTTCGAACAGGGTTCTCCTCGTCGTCGCCCCCAGTCGCCGTTCCAGTCGCCGCCCCTCGGCGTTCACCCGGAGCCTCTACCCTCGGGAACCATGAAGGCCTCCATCGGGAACCGCATCGTGCTCATCGGCGCCGGGGACGTGGGCATCGCCTACGGGTACGCGCTCGTCAACCAGGGCCTGGCCGACCACCTGTCCATCATCGACATCGACCACGACAAACTGGTCGGCGAGGTCATGGATCTCAACCACGGCGTCGTGTGGGCCCCCTCCCCCACCCTCGTCACGGAGGGCACCTATGACGACTGCGCGGACGCCACGATGGTGGTGATCTGCGCCGGCGCCGCCCAGCGACCCGGCGAGACGCGACTCGACCTGGTCGGCAGGAACATGGCGATCTTCGAGGGGATCGTCGGCGACGTCATGGCGACCGGCTTCGACGGCATCCTGCTCGTGGCCACCAACCCCGTCGACATCCTCACCCAGGCCTCCTGGCGCTACTCCGGCCTTCCCTCCGCACAGGTCATCGGCTCCGGGACGATCCTCGACTCGGCGCGCTTCCGCTTCATGCTGGGCGAGTACTACGACGTCGCCCCGATGAGCGTGCACGCCTCGATCATCGGCGAGCACGGTGACACCGAACTGCCGGTCTTCTCGTCCGCCAACGTCTCGGGGGTGCCACTGCGCCGGGATCTCGACGGGGACCCGGCCACGCGGGAACGACTGGCCCGGATCTTCACGGAGACCAGGGACGCCGCCTACCGGATCATCGACTCCAAGGGCTCCACGAGCTACGGCATCGGCATGGGGCTGGCCCGCATCACGCGAGCCGTGCTGCGCAACGAGCAGGTGTCGCTACCGGTCTCCACGTTGTTGCGGGGCGAGTACGGGCAGGACGGGATCTTCATCGGCGTCCCCGCGGTGATCGGCCGGACCGGGGTCCAGCGCGTGGTGGAGTTGGAACTCGACGCCACCGAGATCGAACAGTTCGCCCGCAGCGCGTCTGCACTGCGGGCGGTGTCGGAGCAGTTCGAGATACTGCGCTGAGTCAGGGGGTCGGGGTCAGG
>NZ_JADDKI010000316.1:0-4740 GCF_015356725.1 Dietzia sp. SYD-A1 | reverse complement strand
GCCCTGCGCAGGGCCGCGGCGGTGGTCTCGACCCCGCTGCCGGTCTGGACGCTCCTGGTCTCGGCGCGGTCGGCGGGGGCGGAGCGGTCGGTCATCGCGGACTCCTCGGGTGCTGCGGGGTGTGGCCGTCACCACGGTACCAAGCATCTGCTTGGTCGACCCCCGGGCTCAGTACCTGAGCGCGCCCCGGTCGAACGGGACCTGGACGCCCGAGACGGACCGGGACCCGTCCCCGGCCAGGAACGACACCACGTCGGAGACCTCCTCCGGCGGCATGAAGTCGGCCAGGGTGCTGGCGCCGTCCGCGAGAACGTTCTTCAGTGGCATCGGCGAGAAGCTGTGCAGATACGAGGGGAACCGGCCGAAGATCTCCGCCATCCCGTCGGGGTCGATCATCGGCGTGTCCACGGAATAGGGATGGATCGAGTTGACGCGGATGCCGAATTCCCCCACCTCGAGGGCGAGCGAGTTGGTCAGCGCCACGAGCCCGGCCTTGGAGGCCGAGTAGTGTCCGTTGCCCGGCGTCGCCTTGAGTCCCGCCGACGAGCTGACGATGATGATCGACCCGCCGTTGCCCGCCTCGATCATCGCCGGCACGGCAGCGCGGATCGTCCGCCACGTGCCGCTCAGGTTGACGCCGATGACCATGTCCCAGTCGTCCTCCGGCAACTCCCACAGGCGGCCCCAGCTCAGTACGCCGGCGTTGGCCACGACGATGTCCAGCCGGCCGAACGTGGCGATGGTGCGGTCGACCAGTTCCTGGAGCGGTCCGAGCTCCCGGATGTCCAGTACCGCCGAGAGGGCTCTGCGCCCGGCCTGCTCGACCAGTCGGACGGTCTCGGCGAGGTCATCCGGACCGGGCGCCGGATAGGAGACGGAGGCGGACACCGGAGCGCAGAGGTCGGTCACCACGACGTCCGCGCCCTCCGAGGCGAGGCGGACGGCATGGGCTCGGCCCTGTGCCCGGGCGGCGCCGGTGACCAGTGCGACCTTGCCCTCCAGGGGAGTGTCAGGGGTGTTCATGCCGACCATCACACCCGACGACGTCCGCCGGGGCGGGCGGTTCCGACAAACCAAGCAAGTGCTTGGTAGTGTGGTCGTATGACCCAGAGCACGGCACCCGACACGCGCAGGCCGGCGTCGGAGATGACCGACGACGAGTTCGCCGCGGAGTTCCGCACGTGGTTGGACGCCAACCTGGTGGGGGAGTTCGCCGAGATCAAGGGGACCGGCGGGCCGGGCAGTGAGCATCAGTTCTTCGATCGGCGTCTGGCCTGGGAACGGCACATGGCCGAGGCCGGCTGGACCTGTGTGGGGTGGCCGGTCGAGTACGGCGGTCGGGGGGCGTCGCTCAGCCAGCAGGTCCGCGTCCACGAGGAGTACGCCAAAGCGGACGCCCCGGCGAGGGTCTCGCACCTCGGCGAGACGCTGCTCGGCCCCACCCTCATCGCACACGGCACCCAGGCGCAGAAGGACCGTTTCCTGCCCCGGATCCTCGACGTGACCGAACTGTGGGCCCAGGGCTACTCCGAACCGGGAGCGGGGTCCGACCTGGCGAACGTGTCCACCACCGCCCGCCTGGGTGAGGACGGCAGGTGGCATCTGCACGGCCAGAAGGTGTGGACCTCCCTGGCGCATCTGAGCCAGTGGGTCTTCGTCGTGGCCCGCACCGAGGAGGGCACCAGTCGGCACAAGGGCCTGAGCTTCCTGCTGGTGCCGCTCGATCAGCCGGGAGTCGAGATCCGGCCCATCCAGCAACTCACCGGGACCTCCGAGTTCAACGAGGTCTTCCTCGACGACGCGGTCACCGAGGCCGGGATGATCGTGGGGGAGCGCGGAGAGGGCTGGAAGGTCGCCATGACCCTCCTGGAGTTCGAACGAGGGGTCTCCACCCTCGGCCAGCAGGTCGGTTTCGCCCGCGAACTCGACCAGATCGTGGAGATGGCCCGGTCCAACGGCAGCGCGCACGTCCCCGCCGTGCGTGAACGGATCGCCCGTGCCTGGGTCGGTCTCAGGGTGATCCGCGCCCACGCTCTGCGCACACTCGCCGAGCGTGACGCCTCCGGTGGCAACGCCTCGGCGGCCAAGCTCCTGTGGGCCACGTGGCACCGCGACCTCGGCGAGCTGGCGATGATCGTGCAGGGGGCGGAGTCGCTCACCGGGCCCACCCACGACTCCGAGGGTGCGGCCAACGACCTCCGCGACCCGGAGCACCTCGAGTTGGCGCGGTGGCAGCGGCTCTTCCTGTTCACCCGAGCCGACACGATCTACGGCGGATCCAACGAGATCCAGCGCAACATCATCTCCGAGCGCGTGCTCGGATTACCCCGAGAGGCCAGGCCGTCATGACCCAGCACAAGTCCCCCCTCGCCGCGTCCCCCCTCGCCACGGTGCCGGAGGAGACACCTGGTCACGGGTTGCTCGCGGGTAAGAAGGTCGTGGTGACGGCCGCCGCGGGCACGGGCATCGGTTTCTCGGCCGCCCGGCGCGCCGCGCTCGAGGGCGCCGACGTCCTGGTGTCCGACTTCCACGAGCGCCGAATGAACGAGGCCCGCGACGCGCTCGCCGCCGAGTTCCCCGGGCAGCGGTTCGAGGCCATCACGTGCAACGTGCAGTCGACCTCCGACGTCGACGCGCTGATCACCGGCGCCGCCGAGAAGCTCGGCCGGATCGACGTGCTGGTCAACAACGCCGGATTCGGCGGTGAGGGCGAGCTCGTGGACATGACCGACGAGGACTGGGACCGGGTTCTGGACATCACGCTCAACGGCACGTTCCGCGCGACCCGTGCGGCGCTGCGCTACTTCCGGGACGTGCCGCACAACGGGGTGATCGTCAACAACGCCTCCGTGCTCGGGTGGCGCGCGCAGCGAGCTCAGGCGCACTACGCGGCAGCCAAGGCCGGAGTCATGGCGCTGACCCGGTGTTCGGCGATCGAGGGTGCGGACTTCGGTGTGCGCATCAACGCGATCGCACCCTCCATCGCCCGGCACGCGTTCCTGGAGAAGTCGGCCTCCGCCGAGCTCCTCGACGAGCTCGCCGCCAAGGAGGCGTTCGGACGTGCCGCGGACGTCTGGGAGGTCGCCGCGACCATCGCCATGCTCGCCAGCGACTACACCACGTACCTCACCGGAGAGGTCGTCTCCATCTCGTCCCAGCGGGCCTGACCCGCAGTCGGCACCCGGCGGAGGGGATCGAAGGAGGTCAGGCGCTCCGGATCTTCTCGACCTGCCGGGCGAAGGCGTCAACGGCCGTGTCCCGTTCCGCGTCCGACACCGGCCCCGCCGCGTTGGCGACCGTGACGGACACGCCGATACCCCGCACGATCCCGGTGATCAGCACGTTGCCCGTGAGCAGCTCCTGGCCCATCATGTCCATCGCGTTGTTCTGCGTGATGGCGGCGAAGTGCTCCACGCCCTCCGGTGCCTCGAGGGGCAACAGCTGGTTCTCGGCACGGGTCGTGACCTCGGTCCCCTCGAGGGGGATCGTCACGGTCATGGTGGGGCAGTCGGCGATCAGTCGGTCACGATCGTTGAGGCCTGTCGTCACCGTGGTCACCGACACCGCGTACGCGGTGTTCTCGCTCTGGCCCGCCTGGATGGCGATCGCGCCCGGCTCGGCCTGGGCGAGGAACGCGTCCTGGCTGAAGTCGGCGCACCGCTCGGGGTCCACGCGGACGCCGGCGGCGATGTCCTCGAGCGCGCCGACACCTCCGGCGAACTCCTCGGCCGAGACGGGAGCGAGGCCGAGCTCGGGGGCGTCCTCGGCATTGAGGACGAGTTGATCTACGCCGGCCTCGGGGGTGCCCGGCGCTCCGGTGGGCTGCTCCTGAGGCGACTCGCTCGTCGCGGTCGTGGTCTCCGCGGGAGCCGCGTCGTCACCGCTCACGTGGATCGTGCAGGAGGCCAGGCCCAGGGTGAGGCCCACCGCCGCCGAGGCCGCGAGGACCCGGCGACCTGCCCGGCGCGGGCCGGAGGGGCGAGGGGAGGAGAAGACGGTGGAGCGCATGGGGGGAGTCTAGGCAGAAGGAGTCGACGACGGGTGGACCGACGCGGCCAGGCCGGTCCCCGGACCACGCCGGCCTCCGGAGCGCCCCTAGCAAGTGCTTGGTTGGTAGAGTGGTCGGATGACCAGCACGACCAGACGTGAAGAACTCTTGGCGATCGCCGCCGGGCTCTTCGCCGAGCGCGGCCTGCGGGCCACCACCGTGCGGGACATCGCGGATGCGGCGGGCATCCTCTCCGGCAGCCTCTACCACCACTTCTCGTCCAAAGAGGCGATCGTAGACGAGATCCTCCGCGGGTTCCTCGACTCCCTCTTCGGGGACTATCACCGGATCGTCCTGGCGGGCTCGTCGCCCCGGGAGACCCTCGAAGGGCTGGTCCGCGTCTCGTTCGAGGCCATCCACCGTCACAGGGACGAGGTGGCCATCTACCAGGACGAACTCAAGCATCTGCGGGGCAACCCCAGGTTCGACTATCTCCGGGAGCGCACCACCGAGTTCCGTGAGATGTGGACCGACGTGCTGGGCCGGGGCATCGAGTCCGGCCAGTTCCGTCCCGACCTCGACATCAGGCTGACCTACCGGTTCCTTCGCGACACCGTGTGGGTGGCGGTGCGCTGGTACCGGCCGGAGGGCGACGACGACCACGCCGCGATCGCGGACCAGTACCTGCACATCGTGCTCGACGGCCTGGCCGTGGACTCACCCGCCCCACCCGCCTGACACCACCGACCGAC
>NZ_JADDKI010000315.1:0-4031 GCF_015356725.1 Dietzia sp. SYD-A1 | reverse complement strand
GGAGCGCGCCGCGGGTGCCGAAGTCGGGGTCGTGCCGCCGCGCGGCCAGGGCCTTCTCGGTGCCGTAGGCGAGGAACGTCGGGACCTCGGACCCGCCGACCGGGATCGTGCCGAAGGGCAGGCCGAACGCGGTGCCCCGGAGGAACGCCGGCCAGATTCTGCGCATCTCCTTGCGGGTCGGGAACGGGGAGCCCTCGGTGGCCACCGGACCGCCGACGGTCGCCTCACGGCGGATCCGCGACGCCTGGTGCAGGACCTCGCCGAGGGCCAGCAGTCCCACGGTGATCACGATGATCGAGATGCCCTCGAACAGTGACGGGGTGTCCAGGGTGAAGCGCTGGGTGCCGGTCATCGAGTCGGTGCCGACCAGGGCGAGCGCGAGCCCCAGCCCGAGCGCGGCCAGTCCCCTCACGACGGACTCGGCGACGACGGCCGAGATGGCGACGAAGGCGAACACCGCGAGGGCGAAGTACTCGGGTGACGAGAACGCCCGGGCGAGGACGATCAGGTAGGGGGAGAACATCACGACGCACGCGCACGCGATCATGCCGCCGGTGAAGGCGCCGATCGCCGAGATCCCCAGGGCCTTGGCCGCCCGGCCGCTCATGGCCATCCGGTGCCCTTCGAACGTCGTGGCTATGGCCGACGAGTTGCCGGGTGTGTTGAGCAGGATCCCGGAGGTCGAGTCACCGAACAGTCCGCCGAAGTAGATGCTGGCGAACATGATGAAGGCGCCGGTCGGGTCGAGCGTGAAGGTGACCGGCAGGAGCAGGGCGACCGCCATCGCGGAGCCGAGTCCCGGAAGGACGCCGACCGCGGTGCCGAGGAGGGCACCGATCAGCAGGAGGGTGAGGTTCATCGGGGTGAGCACCCCGGCCATGCCGTCACCCAGCAGGCTCAGTTGCTCCACGGCACGACTCCTTCCAGGATTCCGGCGGGCAGGCCCAGGCCGAGCCCGGCCGAGAAGGCGATCTGGATGACGGAGGCGAAGATCACCGAGACCGCGATGTCGAAGACCGGTCGCCGGCTCCCCAGTGCGCGGCTGACGATCCAGAACAGCGCGCTGGCGGTGATCAACCAGCCGACGGGCTTCAGGAGGATCGCGAACCCGACGAGGCCGGCGATCACGATCCCGGTGGTGCGGTAGTCGACGGGCACGTAGTCCGGGCCGCCGGTGGCCGCGGGCGCGGTGGTGGTGGGAGGGTCGACGGGATCGTCGATCGCGGCCAGGTCCTCGAGCATGTCGGTGGACAGCTGGCCCATCGTCGAGGTGGCCGCGGTGTGCCGGGGGGTGCGGATGACGTTGATCGCCAGCAGTCCGCCGGTCAGGATCAGGAAGCCCGCCACCAGGCCGGGGAAGAACCGCGGCCCGGGTGCTCCCACTCCCTCGGGGACGTCCATGGTGATGGTCTGCACGATCATGAACGCGGCGATCGCGAGGACGCCCGCGGCGAACCCGAGCTCGGTCCGCTGACGCCACCAGCGGCGACGGTCCGTGGGCGGGGCGGCCGGGGCCGACGGGGCCGTCGTGCCCCCCGCGCTCGCCTGGTCGGATAAGAGTGTCATTGTCCCAACTCCCTGATGATGTCTTCGGTCGTGGCGATCTCCGCGTCGAGGAACCGGGCGAACTCGTCACCTGCCATGAACTCGTCGGTCCAGTTGTTGCGCTCGAGGGTGTCGCGCCATTCCCCGGTCTCGCGCATCTCCGCGATGATCGCGATGAGCTCGTCCCTGACCTCGTCAGGGATGCCGGGTGGGGCGACCAGCCCGCGCCAGTTCGACATGGACACGTCCACGCCCTGCTCGATGAAGGTCGGGGTGGACAGCTCCGCGACCGGGGTCGCCGACGACACCCCGAGCGCGCGGAGCTCGCCCGCCTCGATCTGGGCGTCGAAGTCGTTGGCACCGGAGATCGCGCCGACCGCGGATCCGCTGATCATCGACCTCACGACCTCGCCGCCCCCGGAGTAGGCGATGTAGTTGATGTGGGCCGGGTCGATCCCGGCGGCCTCGGCGAGCATGCCCGTGAGCAGATGGTCGATGCTCCCGAGCGATCCGCCCGCGATCGCCATCCCCGGATGCTCCCGCCACGCCGCCAGGAACTCCTCGAGCGTCTGATACGGGGAGTCCGCGGGGACCACCAGCACGTTGTAGTCGTCGGCCAGCCGGGCGATCGGCGTCGTGTCCTCGAGCGTGGCGTCGGAATCCTGCAGGATCACCCCGCCCACCATCACGCCGCCGGTGACCAGCAGCGAATCGGTGCGTCCGGCGAGCTGGACGAACTGCGTCAGCCCGATGGTGCCGGCCGCGCCCGGGACGTTTCGGACCCGGACGGCGTTGACGATCCCGTTGGTCATGAGGGCCTGCTGGGCTTCCCTGCCGAACGTGTCCCATCCGCCGCCGGGGGCGGCCGGTGCGATGATGGCCAGTTGGGTCCGGGGATTGTCACCGCCTCCGGAGCGGCTGGCGTCGGTCGCCGCGGCCGTGGTGAGCCCGACAGCGAGTACCGCGGTCAGGATGCGGGCAAGGGGGTGTCGCATCAACGGTCCTTCCAGATGTCCGGTGGCGTGAGTGCCACCGGGGTATGGGCTGAGCATGGATCGGCGACGTGTGATGTGGGGCACAACTAGTCTTTGTGCTCATTGATGCTCACGAGGAGAGGAGCGGGGTGGCGCGATACTCGGAGTGGCTGCTCGAGCGGCGGTTCCGCCTCGTCGTGGTGGTGGTGATCCAGTTCGCGGTGGTGGTGACCTGCGTGGGACTGACGGCCTATGCCGCCGCCCGGGTCCAGGAGCGGCAGGTTCGCGAGGCCATGACCGAGCGGGTCCTCGCGGTCGCGCGCAGCCTCGCGGAGCTCGACCAGGTGCGGGACGCCATCGGGAGCGGGGACGCGGAGCAGGAGCTGCAACCGCTGACCGAGCTGATCCAGCAGGCGTCCGGGGTCGACTACGTGGTGATCAGCGACGCGCGAGGGATCCGGATCACCCACCCTGTGCCCGCGGAACGCGGCCGGCCGGTCTCGACCGACCCGTCGGACGTGCTGGCGGGGGCCACCTTCGTCGGCACCGAGGAGGGGACCCTCGGTCCGACACTGCGCGCCAAGGTCCCGGTGTACCGCGGCGGGCTCGTCGTGGGTGCGGCATCGGTGGGGGTCCTGGAGTCGGAGATCGCCGCCGACCTGCGGTCCAGTCTCACGGCGATGGCACCCTGGGTGCTGCTGGCGATGGTGGTCGGGCTGACCGGGGCCGCCGGCGTCTCCGCGGCGATCGGCGCCCGGGTCCGCAGGCTGGAGGCGGAGAACGCCGAACTGGGAGAGCAGCGACGGCTGTCCAGGGCGCTCCGCGAGCAGACCCATGAGTTCCGGACCCGGATCCACGCGGTGTACGGGCTCGTCGAGAGCGGTGAGTCCGACGCGGCGCTCGAGTATCTGGCGGAGCTCGCCCCGGTCACCGGCGCGGATACCCGCGACGGGGGTGTCGAGGACCCGCGCCTGCGCGCGGTGCTGGGGGAGATGGCCGCGGAGTACCGGTCGCGGGGAGGCCGGCTGGAGATCGACCCCCTGACCTCGACGAGTGCAGGTGAGCTCGGGGCGGACGACGTCTCGCTGATCGCGAATCTGGTGATCAACGCCGTCGAGGCGGCGGGTCCCGGGGGCCACGTCCACGTTCTGGTGCTGGCCGACGAGGTGGGCACCGAGGTCGCCGTGGGTGACGACGGGCCGGGGTTGGACCCGGAGGCGCTGCCGATGATGATGGAGCACGGGTACTCCACCAAGGCCCCGGGTGGGGAGCATGCGACGCGCGGCGTCGGCCTGGCGGTGGTCTGGCAGATCGTGCGGGATCGTGACGGTGAGATCGAGGTGGGCAGATCCCCGGCCGGCGGGGCGCTGGTGACCGTGCGGCTGCGGAGGAGACGATGACGGGCGAGGGACAGGGCAGCCGCGCCATCCGCACCCTGATCGTCGACGACGATCCCGTGGCGCGGCGCCTGCACAGTCGCTACGTGGAGGGCGTCGCGGGCTTCAGCGTGGC
>NZ_JADDKI010000031.1:0-3673 GCF_015356725.1 Dietzia sp. SYD-A1 | reverse complement strand
GGATCGTGGGGGCGGTCGGCCAGGTCGGGGCAGGACTGGCCAAGGACTCGATCGGCATCGCCCGCGGTGTCGCGGGTGCCACGATCAGGTTCCCGGTGACGCTCGCGCGCCTGGCCAGGGACGTGGCGGCCCCCGGCGGGGAACTGACCCGGATGCCCACTCGTGTCGTGGAATCCCTGGCCGACACCATCGACTCCACCAACACGACGACCAACACCTATCGCTCCATCTTCCGACTGCTGTTCGAGCCCCGGACCCCCGACCTGTCGTGGAGTGGACGGACGCACGCGGAGAAGAAGGTCTCCTGGGTCTCGGGACTGGAGCTCGCGGCCGTCAAGAGGGTGGCGTCACTGCACGACACCACCGTCACCTCGGTGATGATCGCCGCGGTGTCCAAAGCCCTCACCCGCTACCTCGACGCGCACGGTGACCGCCCGGTCGCCGACATCAACCTCATGGTGCCCATGTCGGTGACGCCGAACAGCGACGACCTCCCGGAGGAACTGGGCAACCACATCACCCTCATCCTCATGCGTCTGCCACTGGGCATCGACGACGCCGACGAGCTCATCGACGCCATCACCACGTCGATGACCCGGGTGCGCTATTCGTTCGAGCCACACATCACCTTCGCCTCGATGCTCACCGTGGCGGTCACCCCGACCGCGGTGCAGCACGCCGTGATCGACCTGTTCGCCAACAAGACCGTCGGTCAGCTCACCTCGGTGCCCGGACCCGTCTCCACGGTGAGCCTCGCCGGGACCGTGGTCGAGGGGATGCTGGGCTGGGTCCCGATGAGCGGCGACCAGGCGCTCGGGATCTGCGTCTTCAGCTACGACGGGAAGGTCTCCGTGGGTATCGCCACCGACGCCGGACTCGTGCCGGACCCGGGCCGGGTCGCCGAGCTGATCAAGGACCAGTTCGCGACGTTCGACGGCTGGGAGGCCCAGGTCTGAGGACCGTCGTCACGCCTCTCCTTCACGGTGTACTTCACCACACCGGCGCGTCGACCCCGGTAGGCGTGGGGAACAAGGAAAACACTCGTGATCTCTGTCACGCCTGTTCTAGCCTGTACTCGTGCGCATGACCCGGTGCGCGAGCGTGGCCACGGGAGAGGCGTCGGGACGATGGGGGAGACGGCGAGAGTCAGAATCCCGCTGCGGGATCAGTTGTGGTTGCACATGGACCGCGCCGACAACCTCATGTACATCACCTCGTTGGTGTGGTTCTCGGAGATCCCCGACTGGGACGCGGTCACAGAGGCAGTCGCCACACGGATGGTTGACCCCCACCCGGTGTTCCGGCGGGTCCCGGTACGCGAGGGCAGACGGTGGTACTGGGAGGATGATCCCGATTTCGACCTCTCCCACCATCTGATCCGCGGGCGGCTCCCCGCGCCGGGCGGACGGGCCGAGGCCGAGGCGTACGTCTCCGAGCAGATGAGCGTCCAGCTCCCCGACGACCGCCCCCTGTGGCGCGCCGAGTTCCTCGAGGGCTACCACGGCCACGGTCACGAGGCCGAGCGGGAGGGCGCGCTGGTGCTGTTCCGGGTCCAGCACGGGATGGTCGACGGTATGCGGTTGACCCAGTTGGTCCTCGGTCTGTGCGACAGCGATGACGACGACGCCCAGCTGCCGCGGGTGGGCCGACCCCTCTCCGCTGGTGGAGGCGGGATCCTCCGGACGGTCGGCCGCGCCGGGGTGGGGATGGCCAGGGACTCGGTCGGTATCGCCCGCGGTCTCGCCGGCGCCACGGTCACGTTCCCGTGGACTCTCACGCGGCTGGTCAGGGCAGTGGTGGCCCCGGGCCGTGGGGTCACCCGGGTGCCCACGCGCGTCGTGGAATCCCTGGCCGACAGCATCGATCTGACCAATAGGACGACCAACACCTATCGTTCGACCTTCCGGTTGCTGTTCGAACCCAGATCGCCCGAGCTGTCCTGGAGCGGTCACGCCCATGTTGAGAAAAGGGTCTCCTGGATCTCCGGGCTGGACCTCGCGGCGATCAAGAGGGTGGCGAAGGTGCACGGCACCACGGTCACCACCGTGATGCTCGCGGCGGTGTCCAGGGCGCTCACCGAGTACCTCGACGCCCACGGCGATCGTCGGGTCTCGGACATCAACCTCATGGTGCCGATGTCCATCGAGCCTGTGGCCGACGAACTGCCGGAGGAACTGGGCAACCACCTCACGATCATCCTCATGCGCCTACCGCTGGGGATCGACGACGCCGACGAGCTCATCGACGCGATCGCCACGTCCATGTCCCGGGTGCGCTACTCGTTCGAACCACACGTCAACTTCGCCACCATGCTCGGCGTAGCGATCACTCCCGGCCCGGTGGCGCACGCGGTGGTCGACCTGCTCGCCAACAAGACCGTCGGCCAGCTCACGTCGGTCCCCGGGCCGGTCTCCACGGTGCGGATCGCCGGCACCCCCGTCGAGGGGATGCTCGGCTGGGTTCCGATGAGCGGCGACCAGGCCTTCGGGATCTGCATCTTCAGCTACAACGGCACGGTCTCGGTAGGCATCGCCACGGACGCGGGACTCGTGCCCGACCCGGGCGAAGTGGCCGGGATGATCGAGGACAAGTTCGCGACGTTCGCCGGCTGGCACGAAGGCGACTGACCAGCCGGCGCGCCCCTCCGCGCGGAATGAGCCCGACTCACCACGCGGGCGCCGGGACCTCCGGGTGCGCGGCGAACCAGGCACCGATGTAGGACATGTCGATGCCCTGGTCCTCGGCGATCAGGTCGTACATCGTGCGCCCGTCGAGTGCCTCACGCAGGAGGTCGGCGTGCCCGCTGTGCCGGTTGATCTCGGTGAGGACGTGATGCGCGCACCAGCGGCCGTCGAACGGCGCCAGGCCCGGCGGGAACCACGGCATCTCCGCGGGGACCGGGACCGGGGCTCCCAGATCGGCGGCGCGGAGATGGGCGAGGCCCGCGGCGCACCGGCGGTCGTACTCGGCGAGGATCTCCTCGGCGGTCGCGTCGGGGTCGACACGGTTGACCGTCTCGGCCCACTCGAAGGCCTCGGGCAGCGAGCGTCCCGTCTCGAGGGGGTCCGGCGCGGCGGCCGCCCGGCCCAGCCAGTCCTCGGCCACCTGGCCGATGTGCAGGATCAGCCAACCGAGCGTCAGCTCACTCGAGGGCACCGGACGCGCCCGTAGTTGGTCGGCGGTGAGGCCGTGGACGATCGAGCGGGCGTTGACGAGCGCGTGGTCGGTCCATTCGAGCAGGGTCTCGCGTTCGGTGGTGTGGGTGGCAGCGAACAGTGGCATGACGATCTCCTGGGTGTGTCTCGTGAACGGGATGGTGTCGGCGGACGGGCAACGGATCAGTTGCTGATCCGCACCGTGGTCCGACAACAGACTCTCAGTCGATCAGGACAGATCCGGTCCGCTGACGGTGCGACACTGGGTGACGTGACCGCCGACAGAACGCCCACGACCCAGCGCGTACTGGGTTTGCTCGACCTGCTCCAGCGGCGCGCGGTGTGGACCGGGCCGGAGCTGGCGGCCGAACTCGGTGTGACCACCAGGTCGGTGCGGCGGGACGTGGACCGGCTGCGTGACCTGGGGTATCCGGTCGAATCCGAACGCGGCGCGGGCGGCGGTTACCGGCTGGGGTCGGGCCGCCGGCTTCCGCCCCTGCTGCTGGACGACCGCGAGG
>NZ_JADDKI010000314.1:0-10640 GCF_015356725.1 Dietzia sp. SYD-A1 | reverse complement strand
CTCCCCGGCCGGGCGGTCGAGGTGCGGGTGCCGCCCTATGCGGCCGTGCAGTGCATCGAGGGGCCGCGCCACACGCGGGGGACCCCGCCCAACGTCGTCGAGACCGACGCCAGGACCTGGCTCGAACTCGCCACCGGCCGCCGCAGCTGGCAGTCCGCCGTCTCGGCCGGGCTGGTCCGTGCGTCGGGGACGAGGGTCGGTGAGGTCGCGTCGGGGCTGCCGGTGGTGCGACCGGGGACACGGGAGTGGGGTCACGGGGGTCCGGGAACGTACACTTGAACGGCACCGCCGGGGTCTGTCCGGGCGGACCGCCCCGAACCATGAGGGAGCACCACCAGGTGGAGAGCACGTCGTCACGTCCGGGCACGTCCGGACCACTCCGCCGCACAACGAGTCGCGCCGCCGTCGGTCTGGGTCTGCCCGACCCGTCCGTTCCCGGTCCGACCGGCCTGCCTGTCGACGCCGAGCGCATCGGCCCGGTCGAGGAGTGCGGTGTCTTCGGTGTGTGGGCTCCGGGCGAGGATGTCGCCAAGCTCACCTACTACGGCCTGTACGCGCTGCAACACCGAGGCCAGGAGGCCGCAGGGATCGCGGTCGCGGACGGTGAGCAGGTCCTGGTCTACAAGGATCTCGGTCTGGTGAGTCAGGTCTTCGACGAGAAGACCCTCGAATCGATGAGCGGCCACGTGGGCGTGGGCCACTGCCGGTACTCGACGACCGGCGCGGCGTCCTGGGACAACGCCCAGCCCATGTTCCGGCCCACTCCCGGTGGAGGGTCCGTGGTGCTGGGGCACAACGGGAATCTGGTCAACACCCAGGAACTCAAGCGTTACGCCACGTCGATCGGTATCCGTGGGTACTCCGAGAACAGCACCCACTCGGACTCGGACATCGTCTCCACCCTCCTCGCCCACGACGCGGGGGACGGGGGGCTCGAGGAGGCGGCGGCCCGGTTGTTGCCGCGACTGCGCGGTGCCTACTGCCTGACGTTCTCCGACGAGAGCACGCTGTACGCGGCCCGCGACCCTCACGGGGTGCGCCCCCTCGCGCTCGGTCGGCTCGAGCGGGGCTGGGTGGTCTCGTCCGAGACCTCTGCGCTCGACATCGTCGGGGCGTCGTTCGTCCGCGACATCGAGCCCGGTGAGCTCATCGCGATCGACGCCGACGGCGTCAGGTCGCGCAGACTGGCGGAACCCGCCCCCAAGGCCTGCGTCTTCGAGTACGTCTACCTGGCGCGTCCCGACTCGGTGATCAACGAGCGGCTGGTCAACTCCGCTCGCGTGGAGATCGGTCGCACGCTGGCCGCCGAACACCCCGTCGAGGGCGACCTGGTCATCCCGGTCCCGGAGTCGGGCACCCCGGCCGCGGTCGGATACGCGCAGGGCTCCGGAATCCCCTTCGCACAGGGGTTGACCAAGAACGCCTACGTCGGCCGCACGTTCATCCAGCCCAGTCAGACGATCCGGCAGCTCGGAATCCGGCTCAAACTCAACCCGCTTCGCGAGGTGATCCACGGGAAGAAGCTGGTGGTGGTGGATGACTCGATCGTCCGGGGCAACACCCAGCGGGCCCTGATCAGGATGCTCAGGGAGGCGGGCGCCCTCGAGGTGCACGTCCGTATAGCCTCTCCTCCGGTCCGGTGGCCGTGCTTCTACGGCATCGACTTCGCCAGCCCGGCCGAGCTGATCGCCAACGGCGTCGACGTGACGGACGGGATGCTCGAGGGTGTCCGCAGGGCGATCGGCGCGGACACCCTCGGGTACATCTCGGTGGACGGGATGATCTCGGCCACCGGGCAGCCGCGGGACGAGTTGTGCGCCGCGTGCTTCGACGGCCACTATCCCATCGCGCTCCCGGACGACTCGCCCATGAGTGCGGCCGTGCTGGCCCTGGCCGCCCAGGTCGACGGCGAGACCCCCGACCGGCACCTGGTCCTGCACGACACCACGGACGCCGTCCGCCGACCCTGACCGGGCGCCCGCCCAGGGGCGCCGATGAGGAGAATCGACCATGACCGAGAACCACCACCCCGCGCGCGGCGCCTCGTACGCCGCCGCCGGTGTCGACATCGACGCCGGCGAGCGCGCTGTCGAACTGTTCGCGCCCCACGCCAGGCGTGCGACCCGACCGGAGGTGATGGGCGGTCTCGGGGGTTTCGCGGGGTTGTTCTCCCTGAAGAACACGTATCGGCAGCCGCTCCTGGCCTCGTCGACGGACGGCGTCGGCACCAAGATCGCGGTGGCGCAGGCCATGGATGTCCACGACACGGTGGGCATCGACCTCGTGGCGATGGTGGTGGACGATCTCGTGGTGTGCGGCGCCGAGCCGCTGTTCCTCCAGGACTACATCGCCATCGGCAAGGTCGTGCCGGAGCATGTCGCCGCCATCGTCGAGGGGATCGCCGAGGGGTGCGTGCGGGCGGGATGTGCCCTGCTGGGCGGGGAGACCGCCGAGCACCCCGGGCTCATGGCGCCCGGCGAGTACGACATCTCGGGCACCGGGGTCGGGATCGTCGAAGCCGACGAGGTGCTCAAGGCGGAGAACGTCCGCCCCGGCGATGTGATCGTGGGTATGGCGTCCTCGGGTCTGCATTCCAACGGCTACTCACTGGCCCGGCACGTGCTGCTGGACCTCGCTCGCCTACCGCTGGAGGGTCACGTCGAGGAGTTCGGTCGGACACTGGGCGAGGAACTCCTCGAACCCACCCGCATCTACGCCCTGGACTGTCTGAGTCTCATCGCGGAGACCGACGTCCGAGTGTTCAGCCATGTGACAGGCGGAGGCCTCGCGGAGAACCTCGCGCGGGTCATGCCGCGCGGACTGGTCGCACGGCTCGACCGAGGGCGGTGGCCAGTGCCCGCCGTGTTCGGCACGATCGCCCACCACGGCCGTGTCGAACAGACCGAGATGGAACGGACGTTCAACATGGGCGTCGGGATGATCGCCGTCCTCCCGGCCGAGGACGTGGACCGAGCCCAGGCCGTGCTCACGGCACGGCACGTCGACAACTGGGTGATCGGGCACGTGGACAAGGCTGGAGAGGACGCCGCGGACTCGGCCCGCGTCGTCCTGGAGGGGTCGCACGCCAGATTCTGACCGGGGGGTCAGACCCCACCGCACACACATGGGCCGGGCATCCAGCGGGATGCCCGGCCCACGTGTGTGCGGCTGGAAGTGCGGTCAGAACCTGCTGTCGCCGTCGGACCACGAATCGTAGGGGTCCTCGTCCTCGTCGGCACCGGGCCGATCGGTGCTGACCCGAGTGGTGGGTGCGCCACCACCGGCCAACTCCGCCTGGAGACGTTCTAGGTCCGTCTGCGGAGTGTTGTACTTGAGTTCGCGAGCGACCTTGGTCTGCTTCGCCTTCGCGCGGCCTCGGCCCATCGACCTGACCCCCTCGGAAACGGTGCTGGGCCACCTCGGGGGTGCCCATCAATGTGAGTATCTGCCTGCCCACAGGATAGCGTGCCCGGCCCGGAATGTCCGCCCGGGTGTCGCGGGGCGGCCTGCGGCACCTACCACTGGCCGCGCAGCCTGCGGATCGCCTCGCGTCCGGCCTGCGGACCGGAGTCGTCCGGGAGGGAGTCGGGGTCGAGGGCGGCGGAGACCCCGTCCACCTCCAGGGCGGTGCCCGGCGCGACCGACCTCTTGATCAGCGCGAGCGCCACCGGACCGTCCTCGTGGTGATGGACGACGGTGCCCAACCGGCCGACGGGGCGACCGCCGACCGTGACCGCGGCACCGGGGGTCACGGACTGGTCGACGCCGGAGCCGTCCAGGTGCAGGCGGACGAGGACCCGGGGGGACTTACCCAGATTGTGGACGCGGGAGACCGTCTCCTGACCCCGGTAGCACCCCTTGTCCAGGTGGACCGCGCCCCGCTGGGCCACCTCGCCGATCCACGCGGGGACCTCGTGGGGGATGGTCTTCTCGTCGGTGTCCACGCCGAGCCGGGCACGCAGCGGGATCGACTCGGCCGTGCGCATGGCCTCCAGCGCCCACGACCCCGCGGGGCGGGCGCCGGAGCGGACGGCCGAGTCGAACCACGCGGTCAGGTCGGCCCGGGGGACGAGGAGGTCGATCGAACCCGCGGCCGGCCAGGGCATCCGGCGGGCGATACCTCCCCCCGGGAGCGGGACGCTCGCGTAATCCCGGCGGGGGAGCTCGACCGGGGTCCCGTCCGGTGCGGTGACCGTGTCGGGCAGCCCGGTGCCGACGAGGGTGACGACGACGAGGTCGGCCGTCCGCGGGGCGGCGTCGGCCCAGAAGACCATCCGGGTGAGGAACGCGAGAAGGTCCGCGCCCCGCCCGGGCTCGGTGTCCAGCACGAGCGTCCCGTCGACGTCGGACAGCACCATGTGGTGCTCCACCCGGCCGTTGGCGTCGAGGATCAGCGTCTCGGCGCCCGAGCGGTCCGGGAGGTCCGCCACGTGCTGGGAGACGAAGCCCTCGAGCCAGGACAGCCGCTCCGCGCCCCCGATGGTCAGGACGTCACGGTGGGAGCGGTCGACCACCACCACGGAGCTGGCGGCCACACGCTGCTCGGCGAAGGGGTCCCCGTAGTGGAACGGGACCCCGGCGTCGGGGCCGGGGCCGGGGGCGTCCACGGCCCCGGGACGGTCCAGGATCGGGCTGCGGTAGCCGGGGTCGGGCCGGTCGGGCGCTGCTGGGACGGTCACGATCGCGATCCTACGTGCGTCGTCGTAGTGTTGCCGCCATGGGCACTGTGGCGGCAGAAGGAGTCGACGGAGCGGCGGGCCGCTCGGCGAACACGCGGGTGGTCGTCCTGGTCGAGGGGGGTCCGGACGGCCCCCGGCCCCGGGTGCACCCGGCCGGCGAGCCGTTGCTGCTGGCGGATGACCTCGCCGCTGTGCGGGGGGACGGATGTTTCGAGACCCTGCTCGTGGTGGGTGGTCGGCCGGCCAAACCCGAGCGGCATCTCGCCCGGTTGGCCAGGTCGGCCTCGGCGCTCGGCCTCCGCGGGCCCACAGCCGATCAGTGGGAGGTGGGGATGGCCCTGGCCGCCCGCGAATGGGGCCCGGACTCCGAGGGGATGCTGCGACTGGTGCTGTCCCGCGGCCCGGAACGAGGGGGCCCGGAGACGGCGTACATCACCGTCGCACCCGTCGGCCCGCACGCCGTGCGGGCGCGGGCGCAGGGCATCGCGGTGACCGTGCTGGGGAGGGGATTCCCGGCGGACTTCGCCGCGTCGGCGCCCTGGATGCTGCTCGGTGCCAAGACCCTGTCCTACGCGGCCAACATGGCGGCACTGCGCCACGCGGCCGCGAACGGGTTCGACGACGTCGTGTACCTGTCCTCCGAGGCGGAGGTCCTCGAGGGCCCCCGGTCTACGGTCGTCATCGCCCGATCGGGCGAACTCGTCAGCCCGCCGGCCGAGGTGGGGATCCTCGAGGGCACCACACTCGGGGCGCTCGCGGAGGTGGCGAAGCGCGACGGGGTCCCGGTTCACCGCGAGAGGCTCCTGCTGTCAGATCTGCTCACCGCCGATGCCGTGTGGTTGCTCTCCTCGGTCACCCTCGCCGCACGTGTCCGCCGCATCGACGACGTCACACTGGACGGGCCCGAGCCCGGGATCGACGTGGCCGGGATGGTCGACCGCGCCGTCGGGCGGGCCCAGGGCTCCGATTCTGGATAAATTCCCTTCATCCTCCCTGCTAGGGGTGTCCAAGACCACACAGTGCCGTATTGAGTACCGATACCCCTAGGCGTACCGTCCTGCATAGGGCCGCCCGATCAGGTCGTGGCGGTATTCGTAACAGGAGCTCGGGCTCATGGACGTACTCGACATCTCGCGGTGGCAGTTCGGGATCACCACCGTCTATCACTTCGTCTTCGTCCCGTTGACGATCGGTCTGGCCCCCTTGGTGGCGGTCATGCAGACCGTGTGGGCGGCCACCGGGAAACCCGGGTGGTATCGCGCCACGAAGTTCTTCGGAAAGCTCTTCCTCATCAACTTCGCGCTCGGCATCGTCACCGGAATCGTGCAGGAATTCCAGTTCGGGATGAACTGGTCCGAGTACTCCCGGTTCGTCGGCGACGTCTTCGGTGCGCCCCTCGCTCTCGAGGGCCTCGCTGCGTTCTTCCTCGAATCGACCTTCCTCGGGCTGTGGATCTTCGGCTGGGGACGTCTGCCCAAGGCGGTCCACCTCGCGTCCATCTGGATGGCGGCGATAGGGGTGAATCTGTCCGCGTACTTCATCATCGCCGCCAATTCCTTCATGCAGCACCCCGTCGGCGCGGTCTACAACCCCGAGACAGGGCGGGCGGAACTCACCAGCATCTGGGCGCTCCTGACCAACCCGACGGCGCTCGCCGCGGTGCCACACACCATCGCGGGCGCCTTCCTCACCGCCGGGACCTTCGTCGCCGGCATCGGGATGTGGTGGATGGTCCGCGCCTCGCGCCAGCAGGTCGAGCTCGTCGCCGCCGGCGACGTGGACGCCGGGGCGGAGAAGAAGACCCAGGCACGCGAGATCTTCCGGCCGGTCACCCGGCTCGCGCTGTGGGTGATGATCGTGTCCGGAGCAGCACTCATCGCCACCGGGGACATCCAGGGCAAGTTGATGTTCGACCAGCAGCCGATGAAGATGGCGGCCGCGGAATCCCTGTGCCACACCGAGACCGACCCGAAGTTCTCCGTTCTGACGGTGGGGACACACAACAACTGTGAGTCGGTCAGCCACCTCATCGAGGTCCCGTACGTTCTCCCGTACCTGGCGGAGGGGCGGCTCTCGGGCGTCGAACTGCGCGGAGTCCAGGATCTCCAGGCGCACTACGAGGAGCAGTTCGGGCCCGGCAACTACTCACCCAACCTCTTCGTGACCTACTGGAGTTTTCGGGCCATGATCGGACTGGGTGTCGGTTCCGCCCTCCTGGCGGTCGTCGGCCTGTGGTACACCCGGCCCTCGGCACCCGTCCCCGATCAGCGCTGGCTCGGGACCCTCGGCATCGCGGCCATCCCGTTCCCGTTCCTCGCCAACTCGGCGGGCTGGGTGTTCACCGAGATGGGACGTCAACCGTGGGTCGTGCACCCCAACCCTGTCGGCGATCCGATGATCAGTCTTCTCGTCGGCCAGGGGGTGTCCGACCACTCTCCGTGGCTCGTGCTGGGTTCGCTGGCCGGGTTCACGATCGTCTACGGCGCCCTGGCCGTCGTGTGGTTCGTGCTCATCCGCCGCTACACCATCGAGGGGCCGCTGGAGCACGATGCGGAACCTCACCTCGGGCCACCCGACGGCGATGACGCCGGACGGCCGCTGTCCTTCGCGTACTGACAGGGAGAGAGCTCATGGGACTCCAGGAACTCTGGTTCATCCTCATCGCCGTGTTGTTTCTCGGATACTTCGTCCTCGAAGGGTTCGACTTCGGCGTGGGGATCCTCATGCCGGTCCTCGGGCGCGGTCCCGACACCCCCGATCGAGACCTCCGTCGTCGCGCCGTGCTCAACACGATCGGCCCGGTGTGGGACGGTAACGAGGTCTGGCTGCTGGTCGCGGGTGGGGCGATGTTCGCCGCGTTCCCGGAGTGGTACGCCACCCTGTTCTCCGGCTTCTACCTCCCGCTGTTCCTCATCCTGATCGCATTGATCCTCCGGGCCGTCGCGATCGAGTTCCGGGGCAAGATCGACACCGCCGCGTGGCGGCGCAGATGGGATCTGGCGATCGTCGTCGGCTCCGTGGTGCCCGCGGTCCTCTGGGGAGTGGCGTTCGCCAACATCGTCCGGGGGTTGGCCATCGACTCCGACAAGAACGTCACCAGCACTCTTTTCGACCTGCTCAACCCGTATGCCCTGGTCGGTGGCCTCCTCACCCTGACCGTGTTCACCCTCCACGGGGCCGTGTTCATCGCGCTGAAGACCTCCGGGGAGCTGCGGACCGAGGCGGTCAGGATCGCGCGGATCCTGGCACCGTCCGGGTTGGCGCTGGGCGGGGTCTTCACACTGTGGACACAGCTGGCCCACGGGCGCATGTGGACCTGGGGCGCCGTCGCGGTGGCCGCCGCCGCCCTCGTCGGTGTGGTCGCGGCGGTCTACGCGGACAGGGAGGGTCGGGCCTTCGCCGGTACCACCCTGGCCATCTCGGCGGTCGTCGTCCTCCTGTTCGGTTCGCTCTTCCCGGACGTCATGCCCACCACGTTGGCGGAGGGGGTCGGTCTCACCATCGAGAACGCCTCGAGTTCGCACTACACCCTCGTCGTCATGACCTGGGCCGCCGCGGCCCTCACCCCGGTGGTCCTGGTCTACCAGGGCTGGACCTACTGGGTGTTCCGCAAGCGCATCTCGGTGGACCAGATCCCTCCGTCGATCGGCCTCCGGCCCGCGCGGTCCGGGAGGAGCTGACCCCCGGTGGCGGCCCCACTCGATCCCCGGCTGCTCCACGAGTCGCGTTCGGTGCGCCGTCACCTCACGATCTCGGTGGCCCTCGCGGCGGTCACGGCCGCGGCGACGGCCGCGTTCGCGATCCTGCTCGCCCGGGTGCTCGCGGGCGTCATCACCGATCCCTCGGTGCGTGCGCTCGACGCCTGGACAGAGGAGCTGACCGGGCTGACCGTCGCGGCCGCCGTGCGGGTCACCGCGACATGGGCGCAACAGCGTCTGGCGCGCGCGGGCGCCGGAGAGGTCGTCGACGACCTCCGTGCCCGTGTCGCACGCGCCGTGGCGGGATGGGATCCGATCGAACGCCGACGGCGATCGGCCGAACTCGACGCCATCCTCACCACCGGACTCGGGGGCCTGGTGCCCTATCTCGCCGGGTACGTGCCGGCGCTGACGACCGCGGTCGTCGTCACCCCCGCGCTGGTCGTGGTGGTGGCACTGGTCGATCCGCTCTCCGCCGTGGTGATCGCGGTGACGCTCCCGCTGATCCCGGTCTTCATGATCCTGGTGGGCACCCTCACGAGGTCACGCACCGAGCGGCAGTTGCAGACCATGTCGACACTGTCCGCCCGCGTCCTCGACCTCATCGCGGGAGTGCCCACACTCGTGGCGCTCGGACGGGAACGCGGGCCGGAGGTTCAGGTCGCCGCGGCCGCCCGGGCTCACCGTCGCGCCACGATGGACGCGCTGAGGATCGCGTTCCTGTCCTCGATGGTCCTCGAGCTCCTCGCGACGCTGTGCGTGGCGCTGGTGGCGGTAGGGATCGGTCTGCGGCTCGTCGTGGGCGACATGGATCTCGCCGCGGGGATCGCCGCACTGATACTGGCGCCCGAGGTGCACCAACCGCTCCGCGCGGTCGGTGCCAGGTTTCACGAGTCCGCCGACGGCGCCCTCGCTGCGGACCGGGCCTTCGAGGTGCTCGACGGTCGCGCGGGCGAGCGGCTCGACGATCGGTCCGGCAGGGGAGGAGGCGGCACGGTTCGCGTCGCCGAGGGGCCCGCCCGGATCGAGATCGAGGGCCTCGAGGTGCGCAGCCGCGACGGGATGCGGCCGGCCGGTCTCGACCTGGTCGCCGAGCCCGGCCACCTGACCGTCCTCACCGGACCGAACGGATCGGGTAAGTCCACCGCCATCCTCGCGTTGTTGGCACTGCTGTCGACGTCGCGGGTCGAGGGGGGCCGGATTCGTATCGGGGGGATCGACGTCGAGGACCTCGATCGCGAGACGTGGTGGTCGCGGGTCGCGTGGCAACCCCAGAGTCCGACCCTCGTGTCCGGCACCCTGCGCGAGAACGTCGAGCTCTTCGGTGTGGACCCGGCTCGGCTCGACGCAGCGGCCCGGTTGGCGGGTGTCGACCGCGTGGTCGCGGAACGGGAGGAGGGATGGGATAGCCCTGTGGGCCCCGGGGGCGGTGGACTGTCGACGGGGGAAGCGCATCGGCTCGCGCTCACCAGGCTGTTCGCCGCGGACGCCGATGTCCTCGTCGCCGACGAGCCCACCGCGCACCTGGACGGGGAGACGGCCGGTCGGGTCGCCGACGCCCTCCGCGACCGGGCGCGGTCCGGCAGCACCGTCCTGGTCGTTTCGCATGCGCGAGAGGTCCTCGACTCCGCCGACGTCGTGGTGACACTCACCGCCGCGGGCACACCCGCAGCGCGACCGGAGGTGGCCCGGTGACCGACTTGCGCCACGTCCTCGCGCTGCTGGAACTGGACCGCCTCCGGGTGGCGCGGGCTGTGCTGATCGCCGTTCTGACCCTCGCCGCGGCGGGGGCGCTCGCCGCGATCTCCGCATGGTTGATCATCCGGGCGTGGGAGCGGCCCCCCGTGATGGACCTCACCGTCGCCGTCGTCGCCGTACGCGCACTCGGTATCGGCCGTGGCGTCTCACGGTACCTGGACAGGCTCGCCTCTCACGACGTCGCCCTCCGGGGTGCCGCCAGTGCGCGGGAGCGCCTCTACCGACGGTTGGCTGAGGGTTCCGCCACGCCGGCGCTCCGCAGCGGTGAC
Source organism: Dietzia sp. SYD-A1 (assembly GCF_015356725.1). Classification (NCBI taxonomy): domain Bacteria; kingdom Bacillati; phylum Actinomycetota; class Actinomycetes; order Mycobacteriales; family Dietziaceae; genus Dietzia; species Dietzia sp. SYD-A1. The sequence continues at coordinate 236 of NZ_JADDKI010000314.1, read as the reverse complement.
GTACTCCTGCGCTCGGGCCGCGATCTCGATGTGGTCGCGGACACCGTGGTCCGCGTCCTCATCCCCGCGATGGTGGCGGCCGCGTTGTCGACCGGTGCGGTCGTCGCACTCGCGCTGCTGTCACCCTTGGTCGCACTGGTCATGGCGGTCTGCGTGGTCCTCGTCGGGGTGGTCTTCCCCGCCCTGGCCGCCCGGGCGGCGCTCGGAGCGGAACGGGCGGTCGCCGCGGCCAGCTC
>NZ_JADDKI010000313.1:0-2467 GCF_015356725.1 Dietzia sp. SYD-A1 | reverse complement strand
CGCGCGAGCCGTCTTCGAGGAGCTCGCGGGGTCCGGGCCGGTGCCGGTCCACCGCGTCCACGGTGACCTGCACCTGGGCCAGACCCTCCGGGCCCCGGACCGCTGGATCATCATCGACTTCGAGGGGGAACCGTCCGCCCCGCTGGCCGAGCGCCGGGTTCCGGACTCCCCCGCCCGCGACGTGGCCGGGATCCTGCGCAGCCTCGACTACGCCGCCCAGCACACGCTGGTGGGGGTCGACGACCGGCAGTTGCGGTTCCGGGCACGCGAGTGGCGGGATCGCAACGTCGACGCGTTCTGCGCCGGGTACGCCGAGGTCAGCGACTCCGACCCGCGCGAGACCGGCGCGCTCCTCCGGGCGTACACCTTGGACAAGGCCGTCTACGAGGTGGTGTACGAGTCGCGCAACCGGCCCAGCTGGATGGGGGTCCCGCTGGGCGCGGTCGAGCGGATCCTCGCGACGGACTAGCGCTTCTCGTCAGCTCACGGGCAGCTGGTCCTTGGCCCACTTGTAGTCGGCCTTGCCCGCGGGCGACCGGCGGATCTCGGGCACGTCGACGATCACCTTGGGGACCTTGTAGTTCGCCAGGGACTGCCGCAGGAACTCCGACAGCTCGTCCTGCCCGACCGACTGCCCCTCGCGGAACGAGACCACGGCGGCGACCTTCTGCCCGTAGCGCGGGTCCGGCGCCCCGGCGACCAGCGCGTCGTGTACGGCCGGGTGGGCCTTGATCGCCTGCTCGACCTCCTCCGGGAAGACCTTCTCCCCGCCGGTGTTGATGCATCCCGACCCGCGGCCGAGGAACACGATCGTGCCGTCCTCGCGGATCTGGCCCATGTCCCCCAGTATCGAGACGCGTCGACCGTCGACCACGGGGAAGGTCTTGGCGGTCTTCTCCGGGTCGTTCCAGTAGCCGACGGGCAGGTGACCGCGGCGGACGATGTAGCCGACCTCGTCCGAGCCCGGCGCGATGGGCCGGAAGTCCTCGTCGACCACGCCGAGCTTCGGGCTGGCCGGGATGGTCATCTCACCGGATTCGTTCATCCCCAGCTCGCCGTCGTTACCGGCCTCGGAGGCACCGAAGTTGTCGCGGATGATGATGTTGGGCAGCACCTCGAGCACCCGCTCGCGACTGGACTTGGACCAGATGCCGCCGCCGGAGGCCATCATGAACAGCGTGCTGAAGTCCATGGTCTCGGTGGCCTTGACCAGCTCGTCCGTCAGCGGCACCGCCATGCCGTCGCCCACGAACATGAGGATGTGGGCCTTGTGCTCCGCCGTGGCCCGGACGATCTCCGCGGCGTCGAACTCCCGGAACATGATGAGGTGGCCGCCCAGATTGACGAAGGTCAGCAGTGTGAACAGGCCCGCCCCGTGCATGAGTGGCGCGGAGATGACCACCTTCAACCCCCCGTCGGGCGAGATGTTCTCGGCCACCTCGGCGGGGCTGTGCCGCTTGTCGCCGTAAGGGTTCCCGCCCGACAGGCACGCGTAGAAGTAGTCCGACATGTGCCACTGCACGCCCTTGGGGAAGCCGGTGGTGCCACCGGTGTAGACGATCCAGTGGTCGTCGCCACGGACGGGCTCGAAGTCCCGCTCCGCCGACTGCGCCGGCCATTCGGTGTCCCCGTCGACAACGGTGAGGCCCTTGGCGGCGCACGCCGAGGCCAGGACCTCCGGGACACCGCCGAACACGATGACCGTGCGGACGGTCTCGAGGTCCGGGATCGCGGCGGCCATGGTCTCGGCGAACTCGGCGTCGACCAGCACGGCGATCGACTTGGAGTCGTTGAACAGGTAGACCAGCTCCGGCGGGGTGTACCTGAAGTTGACGTTGATCCCGGCCACCCGGATCTTCATGCACCCGAGGATGGCCGCCATGTGTGCGGTGCTGTTCTTCATGTAGAGGGCGACGTGGCTGCGTGGCTCCGCACCGTGAGCACGCAGCAGGTGGCCCATCCGGTTGGCGAGTTCGTCGATCTGGCGATAGGAGTACTCGACACCGTCCATGGTCAGCAACGGGTTGTCCGGGATCGTGTCGACGACGGCCTCGAACACCGCGGCCTGGTTCATCTCCGGATTGGTGCCGGCGAGCGGATCGGTCGAGTGGTCAGCAGCTTCGGTCATGGCGGAATCCTTCGCGAGGTCAGTCAAAATGTGGCTGTCCTCACATTGTGACCTGAACTTGTTCTCATGTCCAGACGGCACCCTGATCAGGCCAGACCCTCAATTAGTAGAACGGGTTCTAGCTATACTTCGCTCCGCGAACGCGGTTTCTCGTGACCCCGCGCCCGTGAGCGCCTACATTTTGGACATGAGTTCACGGCGGTCCCCGCACAGCGGCGCGCCCTACGACGGGGGCCTGATGCTGCCCCGCGCCACGCGGACGGGGACGGTCCCGGTGGACGGTCGCCGATCCGCCGCCCCGGAGGCGGACCGACCGTCGGGCCGCACGCCGACGCTGAC
>NZ_JADDKI010000312.1:0-4301 GCF_015356725.1 Dietzia sp. SYD-A1 | reverse complement strand
TCTCGGCGCGGGTCGGGGTGCGCACAGGCAGCAGCAGGACCAGACCCACCAGCAGGACCAGCGCGATGCCGGCGATTCCCGCCCGGTCGGTGCCGAAACCCCAGGTGAACAGACCGAACAGCGCGGGGGCGAGGAACGACACCGCGCGTCCGGTGGTGGCGTAGAGGCCGAACATCTGGCCGTCACCGCCGGGCGGCGCGAGGCGGGCCAGGAAGGACCGCGACGCCGACTGCGCCGGGCCCACGAACAGGCACATGAGCAGGCCGAAGAGCCAGAACATGGCGGTGCCGTCCACAAACAACAGAACCGTCATGGTGCCGAGCATCGCCGCGAGCGAGCCGATGATCACCGCCTTCGGCCCCGCCAGGTCGTCCGCGACCCCCGCCACCGCCGCGCCCAACGCCGCCACCACGTTGGCCGCCACCCCGAAGATCAGCACGTCCCCCGGCGCGAGCCCGTACACCGTGACCGCCAGGATCGCCCCGAAGGTGAACACCCCCGCCAGCCCGTCGCGGAAGATGGCGCTGGCCACGAGGAACTTCACGGTCCGCGGGTCCCGGCGCCACAGGGCCTTGAGGTCCCGCCAGAGGATGCGATAGGACTCGGTGAAGGCCACCTCGTCGTCGTCGCCAGACCTCGCCCGGGGCCGGTTCTCCGGCACCGACCGCAGCACGGGCAACGCGAACACCGCGAACCACACCGCCGCGACCAGGCACACCAGGCGCACGTTGAGGCCGCCGTCGGTCGGAATGCCCAGCAGGCCCCGCTCGTCGCCGTCGCCGGAGATGAAGCCGAGGAACGCGGTGAGCAGCAGCACGATCCCGCCGAAGTAGCCCATCGCCCACCCGAAGCCCGACACCCGCCCCACGGTGGCCGGGGTGGAGACCTGCCGCAACATGGCGAAGTAGGACACCTCGGCGAACTCGAACGTGATGGACCCCAGCGCGAGTAGCAACAATCCCACGAAGAACCACGGATAGGGCGCGTCCGCGTCGACCAGGACCATCAGCGCGGTCAACGCCACCGTGAGATAGGTCCAGATCGCCAGCGAGCGTCGGCGACGCCCGCCCCGGTCCGCCCGTTGGCCCATCACCGGCGCGGTCACCGCGATCACCAACCCGGCCAGCGCGATCGCGATGGACAGCCAGGTCGCGGCCGAGAACGGGCCGTCGAGGTCCGCGCCGACCGAGTCGGTGAGATACACGGAGAAGACGAAGGTCACGATCACCGCGTTGAACGCCGCCGAGCCCCAGTCCCAGATCGCCCAGGAGAAGACCTGGCCGCGGGTGGCGGGGCGGGGATCGGGCGACGACGACGAGGTGGCGGTCTCTGGAGGGGGCGGTGTCCCGGTGCTGCTCACGCCCTAGAACCTAGTGCCTGGCGGTTCGTCAGTGGCCTCGCGAGCGCAGGTGGCGGGTCCATTCACGCCGGCGTGGTGCCGTCCCGGTTCTCACCGCCGGTGACCGGTGCCCTTGATCGCCGGCGCCGCACCGGGAGGCGTCTCCGACTCCCTCGTTCACCACCCTCGCCGGTACGCTCACCCTCGGCCCTGACCACCTGACCCGAGGACGCATGATGCCGCTTCCCCTGCCCACCGCGACGAATCGTGCTGTCGTCACCGGCGCCTCCTCTGGGATCGGCATGGCGCTGGCCGCCGAGTTGGCCCGCCGCGGGCATTCGCTGATCGTCGTGGCGCGGCGCGGCGAGGTGCTGCAGGAGCTCAAGGAGCGGTTGGAGAGCCGGTTCCCGGTGACGGTCGAGGTGCGGGCCTGCGACCTGTCCGATCCGGCCGAGCGGGCCCCGCTACTGGAGGAGCTGGCGGGCCGCGAGGTCTCGATCCTGTGCAACAACGCCGGCATCGCCACGTTCGGTCCGGTCGCCACACTCGATCCGCAGTACGAGAAGAGCCAGGTCCAGGTCAACGCCGTCGCCTGCCACGACCTCGTGCTGGCGGTCCTGCCCGGAATGGTCGAGCGTCGCTCGGGCGCGATCCTCAACGTCGGCTCCGCGGCCGGCAACATGCCGATCCCCAACAACGCCACCTACGCGGCCACCAAGGCGTTCCTCAACACCTTCTCCGAGTCACTTCGCGGCGAGCTCAAGGGCACCGGAGTCAACGTGACGCTTCTGGCGCCCGGCCCGGTGCGCACCGAGGAGATCGCCGAGGAGGACAAGACGTTCGTCGACCGCCTGGTCCCCGACCGCTTCTGGGTGGACACCACGTACACCGCCCGGATCTCGCTGGACGCGCTCGCCCGGAACAAGATGCGCGTGGTCCCGGGACCCCTGGGCCAGGCGATGTCGGTGGCGGGCAACTACACCCCGCGCGGGGTCATGGCCCCGATCGTGGGACGGTTCTACGCCAAGCTCGGCGAGGGGCAGGCCGAGGCCTGATCGGCCGACCTCGCGAGCAGTCTCCGGCAGTTACCAAGCATGGCCCGGCTGCTAGGGAGGCGGCGGCCCTAGCCAACGAATGCCGTCTGCGTGCTCACGGTCCTCCGCTGGGGGGTGAGCTGGATAGAAATCGTTGAGCAGTACTGCCCCGGCAACGATGTCTGGATCATCCGGTGAGAACCCGCCTCGCAAGTCCACCAAGTTCATGAACCGTCCGACGCGGACCGAGCGCTTCCCCGTGTCCGGAGCGCCAGGGAAAGCCCAGACCAGTCTTACGAATCCGCCCGTCAGTGCCAGTTCTTCCACCCTGTAGCGAACGGCCCCGGGAGAGTCGAACTCCGTTCCGGGGCGTTCCGCCAGGATTTGTCCCATCTCCGCGAGGAATCGCAAGTTCCACTCATCGGTTGCCATCGACGGTGAGTTTTCGGGGTCGGCCGCGGACGAGGGCATATCCCCACCCTACTGAGGACGTCAGCTGCCACACGGCGGTGCTCCAGACGCCTGCAGGCTCGACGCGGTGGTGGGGGCCGCAGACGTGGGACGAAGCTTGGAACGCTGCGGCGATATAGTCGAGCGATGCCAGAGTCGAGCCCTGCTCCCACCGCCGTCGCGACGTCGAGCCCCACGCCCCACAAGGAATCCAAGAACGACCGGATCGTGTGGATCGACTGCGAGATGACGGGCCTCGACACCACCAACGACGCGCTGGTGGAGATCGCCGCACTGGTCACCGACTCGGAACTCAATGTCCTCGGCGAGGGCGTGGACATCGTCATCCACGCCTCCGACGCCAAACTGGCCGCGATGCTGCCGGTCGTACGGGACATGCACTCCTCGTCGGGGCTGACCGAGGAGATCCGCGCCTCCGCCGTGACGGTGGCGGAGGCCGAGAAGCAGGTGCTGGACTACATCCGCGCCTGGGTCCCGGTCAGCGGGACCGCTCCCCTCGCCGGCAACTCGATCGGCACCGACCGAGGGTTCCTCGCCCGGGACATGCCCGAGCTCAACTCCTACCTGCACTACCGGATGATCGATGTGAGCTCGATCAAGGAGCTGTGCCGCCGCTGGTATCCGCGCATCTACTTCGGCCAACCCGAGAAGGGCATGTCCCATCGTGCCCTGGCAGACATCAAGGAGTCGATCCGCGAGCTGAAGTACTACCGCGCCACGGCGTTCGTCCCGCAACCGGGTCCGACCACCGACGAGGTGCGCGCCGCAGCCGGCGCCTTGCCCCCCGTGGACTGACGGAGCCACGCGCCGCCGCGCGGGCCCGGCCGACGACGGTACCTGGCGATTTCCTGACCGGCGCACCGACCGGGTAGCATCATCAACGCCGTTCGCGAGGACGGCGATGGTGGCTGTAGTTCAGTTGGTAGAGCACCAGGTTGTGATCCTGGCTGTCGCGGGTTCGAGTCCCGTCAGCCACCCCACCGGAACCGGCGGGTGACCTGCACATCGTGCACGTCGCCCGCCGTTTTTCATTCGGTCCATGCAACGGATCCTGTGCCAGCGGTCATTCCCAGCCGCCGAGCAGGGACCCGGGTCGGCCCGCGTCCGCGACAAGACGGTCCGTCGCCCGGCCGCGTCTGCGTCCCGACGGGGGATCACGCGCCGTCGGGGTCGTCTCCGGGATCGTTGTCCTCGCCGGACAGGGCGACCCCCAGGGCCACACCGATGGCCAGGCCGATCGCGATGCCGGCGCCGATGTTGTCCATCGCCAGGCCGAGCGCGGTTCCGATGGCGAGGCCCAGAGCGATGCCCACCCCCACCTTGTCGTTCTTCATGCGTCGCCCTCCGGGCCCGTCAGATCCCCGGTCCCGGCGACCCGGGACTGCTGCCCTCGACGCCACTGCCTCGTCGGAACCCCGTTCAGGCCGAGGGCGGCGGGGGCTCGGCGGTCGTGGAGG
>NZ_JADDKI010000311.1:0-2979 GCF_015356725.1 Dietzia sp. SYD-A1 | reverse complement strand
CCACGATCTCGGCCCCGTCCGGCACTCCCGCGACGGCGTTCCGCAGCGCGCGGGTCACGCCGCGCAACTCGTCGGCGGCCGACTCGCCGGCCTCCACCGGGGCCACCTCCGCCAGGACCCGTTCGGCGACAGCGGTGAGCAGCGCCTGCTTGGACGGGAAGTGCCAGTACAGCGCGCTCGGCTGGACGTTCAGCCGGGTCGCGAGGGTGCGCATGGACATGCCGGGCAACCCCGCCTCGTGCAGGAGTCCGAGCGCGGTGTCGACGACGGCCGACTTGGTGAGTGCCACGACAGGTCACCCTATCGCCCCGCCCGCCGCTCCGACGCGCCTGCAACCTGAACGCTGTACAAGTCGGCGAATTCCCGCTACCTTAACGGCGTTCAATGAACGGCGTTCAGGAGGAACCATGGCCACCACGACCACCCGTTGGCACGAGCTCGCGGACCGCATTCTCGACGGCGGGGCGATCGACGCGACCGAGGCGCTCGCCGTGCTCGACTCATCGGACGCCGAGCTCATGGAGGTGGTCGCGGCCGCGTCCCGGCTGCGGTTCGAGCACTTCGGCAACAAGGTCAAGGTCAACTACCTGGTCAACCTCAAGAGCGGCCTGTGCCCGGAGGACTGCTTCTACTGCTCGCAGCGCCTCAACTCCACCGCCGGCATCCTGCGGTACACCTGGTTGAACACGGACGAGGCCGTCACCGCGGCCAAGGCGGGAATCGCCGCCGGGGCCTCGCGCGTGTGCCTGGTCGCCAGCGGCACAGGCCCGAGCAACCGCGAGGTCGGCAAGGTCTCCGACATCATCGAGGCCATCAAGTCCGACACCCCGGGCGTCGAGGTGTGCGCCTGCCTCGGCGCGCTCAAGGACGGCCAGGCCGAGAAGCTCTGTGCGAGCGGCGCCGACGCCTACAACCACAACCTCAACACGGCGGAGAGCCACTACGAGGAGATCTGCACGACCCACACCTACGCCGACCGCGAGCACACCGTGAGCCAGGCGCACGGCGCGGGCCTGTCGGCGTGCTCGGGCTTCATCGCCGGCATGGGCGAGACCCGCGAGCAGCTGGTCGAGCTGGCCTTCGACCTGCGCGCCAAGGGCGTCGACTCAATCCCGGTGAACTTCCTGCTGCCCTTCGACGGCACCCCCCTCGAGGGCGTGGACACGCTCAACCCGCGCGACTGCCTGCGCATCCTCGCGATGGTGCGGTTCGTCGCCCCCGACACCGAGATCCGGATGGCCGCCGGCCGCGAGCGCCACCTCGGCTACCTCCAGGGCATGGGCCTCTACGTGGCCAACTCGCTGTTCCTCGGCGACTACCTCACCTCCGAGGGCCAGCCCGGCGGTGAGGACCTGCAGATGATCGCCGACGCCGGCCTCGAGGTGCTGCAGAGGGAGGATGCCGCCGGGGCGGGCGAGGTCACCCACGCCGCCGCCCCTGTCACGGCTCCCGCCGCGCCGGCCACGCAGGAGAAGAAGGTGGCCATCCGCACGCGCGGTGCCGGCACCAGCGAGCCCGCGAACGCCTGACATGTCCGCCCCGCTGCGCCTCACCTCGTCCTCCGCTCCGAACCCCGCCACGCTCCTGGCCGCGGACGCCGAGCACGTGTGGCACCCGTACGGCGGGTTCCCGGCGTCCACGCAGCCGCTGCCGGTGGCGTCCGCGTCAGGGGTGCGGCTGCGTCTGGCGGACGGCCGCGAGCTGATCGACGGCATGAGCTCGTGGTGGGCGGCCATCCACGGTTATCGCCACCCGCACCTCGACGCCGCCGCGCACCGGCAGGTCGACACGATGAGCCACGTGATGTTCGGCGGCCTCACCCACGCGCCGGCGGTGGAGCTGTCGACCCGGTTGGCGCGGATGGCGCCGGAAGAGCTCAACAAGGTGTTCCTGGCGGACTCGGGATCGGTCTCGGTGGAGGTGGCCGCCAAGATGGCCCTCCAGTACCAGCGCTCGATGGGCCGCCCCGAGCGCACCCGCCTGGCCACCTGGCGGGGCGGCTACCACGGCGACACCCTCGCCCCCATGAGTGTGTGTGATCCTCAAGGCGGCATGCACTCGATGTGGCGAGGCGTGGTGGCCGAGCAGGTGTTCGCGCCCGCGCCGCCGGCCCACTACGACGAGGCCTACGTCGCCGAGCTCGAGCGCACCGTTCGCGAGCACTCGGGGGAGCTGGCAGGGATCATCGTGGAACCAGTGGTCCAGGGCGCGGGCGGCATGCGCTTCCACCACCCCGACTACCTGCACGACCTGCGGCGCCTGGCCGACGAGACCGGCGCGCTGCTGATCTTCGACGAGATCGCCACCGGCTTCGGCCGCACCGGCGCGCTGTTCGCCGCCGACCACGCCGGGGTCGCGCCCGACATCATGTGCCTGGGCAAGGCGCTGACCGGCGGATACTTGACCCTGGCGGCGACGCTGACCACCGACCGGGTGGCCGAGGTGATCAGCGCCGGTGAAGCGGGTGGCCTGGCGCACGGGCCGACGTTCATGGGCAACCCGCTGGCGTGCGCGGTGGCGTGCGCGTCGCTGGACCTTGTGGAGTCCGGCGAGTGGCGCGAGCGCGTCCCGCGGATCGAGGCGCGCCTGCGCCGCGGCCTGGCGAAGGCGCTCGAGGTGCCCGGAGTGCTGGACGTTCGGGTGCTGGGGGCGATCGGCGTGGTGCAGCTCGACCGGCCTGTGGAGATGACGACGACGACAACGGCGATCACCTCCCACGGCGTGTGGCTGCGCCCCTTCCGGGATCTCATCTACACGATGCCGCCGTTGGTCTCTACGGATGAGGAGATCGATCAGATCTGTGCCGCGGCGGTTCAAGGGGCAGCAGTGGCGGGCGCGGCAGCAGCGGGGGCGGGCCGATGAGCGAGCAGCTGACCACCACCCGGGTGCCCGCGGAGGTCGCTCGGCCCGCATCTGATCGCTCCCCCGCCCTGGACTGGCTCGACGCCGCCGCCGAGGACCGGGCGGCCAGGCACGTGC
>NZ_JADDKI010000310.1:0-3642 GCF_015356725.1 Dietzia sp. SYD-A1 | reverse complement strand
CCTCAGGGGGCGGTGAGACCGGGGACGACAGAGCGACCGGTCGGGCGTGACGACCGGGGTCACCGATCCCGCGGGTCTCGCGCTCTCACCGCCGCCGCGCGACGCGCGGGCACCCTTCGGGATCTATCTCCATGTCCCGTTCTGCGCGTCCCGGTGCGGCTACTGCGATTTCAACACCTACACCGCCGGGGAACTCGGGTCGGCCACGTCGCCCGCCGACTGGGAGCGCGCCGCCGCGCTGGAGATCGAGCGGGCGGCGACCGTCCTGGCCGGGTCCGGCACCCCGCCGCTGGTGGACACCGTCTTCGTCGGCGGGGGGACGCCGTCGCTGGTGGGTGCGGACGTCCTGGTGGGGATGCTGGGGCGCATCCGGTCCACGTTCGGACTGGCACCCGGCGCAGAGGTGACCACCGAGAGCAACCCCGAGTCCACCTCCCCCGAGTTCTTCGGGCGCCTGCGCGAGGGCGGGTTCACCCGGATCTCGCTCGGTATGCAGTCCACGGCGGCGCACGTCCTGAGGGTCCTGGACAGGGCGCACACCCCGGGGCGCCCGCAGGAGGCCGTCGCCGAGGCGGGTCGCGCCGGGTTCGACCACATCAACCTGGACGTGATCTACGGGACCCCCGGGGAGACCGACGACGACCTCGCCCGCACCCTCGACGCCGTCGTGGAGTCCGGCGTGGACCACGTGTCCGCCTATTCGCTCATCGTCGAGGACGGCACCGCGTTGGCGCGGAGGATCCGGCGGGGAGAGCTGCCCGGAACCGTCGACGACGTGCTCGCCGACCGCTACGAGCAGGTGGCGCGACGGCTCGCGAGGGCGGGGTTCCACTGGTACGAGGTCTCCAACTTCGCGGCCGACGAGTCGGGATACTGTCGCCACAACATGGGGTACTGGCGCGGCGGCGACTGGTGGGGGATCGGTCCCGGGGCGCACAGCCACGTCGCCGGTGCCCGCTGGTGGAACCTGCGTCACCCGGCCCGGTACGCGGCCGCCTGCGACGCCGGTGACCTGCCGGTCGAGGGCGGGGAGCGGCTGACCGACGCCGACCGGCACCTCGAGCGGATCATGACCGGCCTCCGGCTGGCCGAAGGGCTCCCGGACGCCGCTTTCACCGCGCAGGAGCGGGCGCGGGCGGACCTCCAGGTATCGGCGGGCGTGCTGCGTCGCCGTCCGTCGGTCGGGGCCGACGACGGCGGGTACGCGTTGACCGACTCGGGCAGGCTGCTGGCGGACGGTGTCGTGCGCGACGTCCTCCTCTGACGCGCTGGATTAGAATCGTCCGTACGCAGCCAGTGAGAAGGGGAACCGATGTCGAGTACGGCCGATCGTAGGACCGAGGTCCTGCGCGCGATCGTCTCCGACTACATCGCCTCGCACGAGCCCGTCGGCTCCAAGTCCCTGGTCGACCGCCATTCCCTGGGGGTCTCGAGCGCGACGATCCGCAACGATATGGCCGTGCTCGAGGCGGAGGGCTTCATCGTCCAACCCCACACGAGTTCCGGACGGATCCCCACGGAGAAGGGCTACCGACATTTCGTCGACTCGATCGAGGAGATCACGCCGCTCTCGCGGGCGCAGCGTAAGGCCATCCAGGCGTTCCTCGAGGGTGCCGTCGACCTCGACGACGTCCTCCGGCGGGCCGTGCGGCTGCTGTCGCAGCTCACCCGCCAGGTCGCCGTCGTCCAGTACCCGGTGCTGGGACGCTCCACCGTGCGTCATCTCGAGGTGGTGAGCCTGGCACCCACCCGCCTGCTGTTGGTGCTGATCACCGACACCGGCAGGGTGGACCAGCGGACCGTCGACCTCGCCGCGGAGCTGACGGACGATCACCTGGCCGAACTCCGGGCGCTCCTCTCGGAGGCGGTGGCGGACAAGAGGCTCAGCGACGCCTCCGAGGCGCTGGCGGCCACCCCCGAGCGCGCGCGGCCGGAGTACCGCGACGCCGCGGAGAGGTGCGTGACGGTGCTGGTGGAGACCCTGGTGGAGCAGCCCGACGACCGCATCGTCCTGGGCGGTACCGCCAACCTCACCCGCAGCGCGGCCGATTTCGACGGTTCCCTGAGATCCGTCCTCGAGGCGTTGGAGGAGCAGGTCGTGATCCTCCGGTTGCTCTCGGCGGCGCAGTCCGTGGGGATGGGGGGCCCCGGCGGGGTCACCGTCCAGATCGGCGAGGAGACCCGGTCGGCGGAGATCCGCGGGGCGTCCGTGGTGTCCTCCGTGTACGGTTCCGGGCGCCAGATGCTGGGCGGGATGGGGGTGCTCGGGCCCACCAGGATGGACTACCCGGGAACAATCGCCTCGGTCGCCGCTGTTGCCCACTACGTGGGCGAGATCCTGTCCGGGCGCTGACGCCCGTAGCCTCACCCGGGACCGGCGTCCCACCGACCTGATCCACATGACGAAAGGCGACACGTGTCACGCGACTACTACGGGACCCTCGGGGTCGATCGAGGTGCCTCGGAGTCCGAGATCAAGCGCGCCTACCGCAAGCTCGCCCGCGAGTTGCACCCCGATGTCAACCCGTCGGACGAGGCGCGTGAGCGGTTCAGCGAGATCACGGCGATCTACGAGGTGCTCACCGATCCCGAGAAGCGCCGCGTCGTGGACATGGGCGGCGATCCTCTGGACTCGTCTCCCGGTGGCGGATTCGGTGGCGGCTTCGGTGGCGGGGGTTTCGGCGCCGGCGGGGGGCTCGGCGACGTGTTCGAGGCGTTCTTCGGCGGCGGCGGCGGTGGCGGCGGACGTGGCCCCAGGAGCCGTGTGCAGCCGGGGTCGGACGCGCTGATCCGTGTGAACCTGTCCCTGGCGGAGTGCGCGACCGGCGTCACCAAGGAGATCCAGGTCGACACGGCCGTCCTCTGCGAGACCTGCCACGGCAAGGGCTCCGCGACCGACGCGCCGCCCGCCAGGTGCGGGATGTGCCAGGGCCAGGGTGAGATCCAGTCCGTCCAGCGCTCCCTGTTGGGCAACATCATGACCAGCCGACCGTGCCCCACCTGCGCGGGGACCGGTGAGATCATCACCGATCCGTGCGGCGACTGCACCGGCCAGGGCCGCGTCCGCAAGCGCCGCACCGTGTCGGCCAAGATCCCGGCGGGTGTCGGCGGCGGGATGCGGATCCGGCTGTCCGGTCAGGGTGAGGTCGGCCCCGGAGGGGGCCCCGCCGGGGACCTCTACATCGAGGTCAACGAGCGCACCCACCCGGTGTTCGTCCGCGACGGCGAGGACCTGCACTGCACGGTCCGCGTCCCGGTCGTGGACGCCATCCTCGGCGGCCGGGTGGATCTGGAGACCGTCGTCGGAGACGACCTGGAGATCGACATCCCGGCCGGCACCCAGCCCGGGCACACGGTCACCCTGTCCGGCCGCGGGATGCCACGTGTCCGGGGCGGCGGTGCCGGTGACCTCACGGTCCACATGGAGGTCGTGATCCCGGACAAGCTGGACCGCAAGCGGCGGGACCTCGTGGAGCAGCTGCGCCGACTCGGTGGCGACTCGGCCGAGATCGTCAACGAGGACACCGCCCGCCGGGGCGGGTTGTTCTCACGGCTGCGCGACGCGGTCGCGGGTCACTGACCCGGTGACCCCGCCTCTGTTCCGGCTCGACGCGGTGCCCGCCGTCGGCGAGACCGCCGTAC
>NZ_JADDKI010000309.1:0-4833 GCF_015356725.1 Dietzia sp. SYD-A1 | reverse complement strand
TCCGTCGACCCGTTGCCACCCGACGACGGCGTCCACCAGACCGTGCGGGAGCGCGTCCCCGTACAGTGCGACCGCGTCGAGCTCCCAGACGCGGGCCCCGATACCTGCCCCGCGGAGCTGATCCGCGAGCGTGAACGCGGCGGTGAGCGCCCTGTCGTCCTCCGCCTCGACCCCGAGCGTCACGCTCAGCGGTTCCCCGTCACGCTCCCATCGGGGTCCCGTACGGGTGAACCCGGCGTCACCGAGCGCACGCTCCACGCCACCGGTGTCGGCGGTCGCGGTGGCGGCGGCCCCCGGCGGGAACGGGTACGACGTGACGCCCGGGTCGGACTGCCCGGTGACGACCCGACCGACCACTTCGGGGTCGACCGCCGCCGCGAGGCCGCGCCGGACCGCCGGGTCGCGTACCGCCGGGGCGACGGTGTTGAAGCCCAACTCGAGCTGGGCCGAGGCGTCCACGGTCACAGAGCGGATCCCGGGGACGGTGGCCGAGACGTCTGAGGCCAACGGGGTGGCCGCGACCATCGCGAGCGATCCCGGCCCACCGCGCAACGCCGCACCGAGTTGGCCGGCCCCGGTCGCCCGCCGGACGAGGATCTGATCGAGCTCCGGTGCCCGAGCCCAGTACCGGTCGTTGCGGACGAACTCGATCTCGCCGCGGCCGATGTCGGCGACACGGATCATGTACGGCCCCGCGCTCATCGCGGGAAGTCGGGCCATCGCGCCCTGGAATCCGTCCGGGGCGTCCTTGAGGATGTGCCCGGGCAACAGGTCGGCGAACAGGGTCTGCCAGTCCTCCGGCGGGGAGTCGAAGACCACGTCCACGACCTTGCCTCCGGCACCCGACCGGACCTCCACGATCTGCTCATAGCCGGCGGGATCGACGACCCCGGGCTGGGTGGTCATCTGTCGCCAGAGGTATTCGAAGTCCTCCGCCGCGACCGGCACACCATCGGTCCACTGGGCCTGGGGATCGATGGTGTACCGGATGGTCCGCGGATCTGCCGGCCGGGGCTCCGCGGACACCAGGAGGTCGCGGTTGAGCACCGGGTGCCCATCCGGACCGGGGACGAAGGCGCTGGGCAGCAGTAAGGAGGCCACCAGATCCGTGTCGACCCCCTGGTCGGCCAGCAGATGTGGGTTGAATCCCGGGTCGACGCGGTCGAGAGCCAGCAGGACTCCGCCACTCGACAGGCTGACGGTCTCCCCGTCGACACCGTCCTCCCCCACCACGGTGGGAGGGGGCGGGTCGGCCACGCACCCCGCGAGGACGACGAGGGAGAGCACGCCGGCCAGCACGGCGGTACCGCGCCGACGGCCCGACGCCCCCTTCATCGCCACCGGGGCCCTCGTCAGCTGACCGACTGCTGCTCGCGGGACTTGGACCTGCTACGGGCCTTGGCCCGCTCGTTGGCGGTGAGCAGCACCTTGCGCACGCGGACGGCGTCCGGTCCGACCTCCACACACTCGTCGCCGGCGCAGAACTCCATGGCCTCCTCCAGCGAGAGGTTGCGGTGCTTGGACAACGTCTCGGTCGCGTCACAGGACGCCGCACGCATGTTGGTGAGCTTCTTCTCCTTGGTGATGTTGACGTCCATGTCCTCGGAGCGCGGGTTCTCGCCCACGACGACCCCTTCGTAGACCTCGGAACCGGGTTCGATGAAGAAGTCGCCGCGATCGGCCAGACCCAGCAGGGCGAACGCGGTGGCCTTGCCGGCGCGGTCCGCCACGAGGGAGCCGGTGTGCCGCGAGCGGATCTCCCCGACCCAGGGCTCGTACCCGGCCGACACGGAGTTGGCGATGCCGGCTCCCCGCGTCTCGGTCATGAAGGTCGTGCGGAAGCCGATGAGACCCCTGGCCGGGACGGTGAACTCCATCCGGACCCATCCGGTGCCGTGGTTGCTCATCTGCTCCATGCGACCCTTGCGGGCGGCCATGAGCTGGGTGACCGCACCGAGGTACTCCTCCGGCACGTCGATGGTCATGTGCTCCATCGGCTCGTGGACCTTGCCGTCGATCCGGCGGGTGACCACCTGGGGCTTGCCGACGGTGAGCTCGAAGCCCTCGCGGCGCATGGTCTCGACGAGGATGGACAGCGCCATCTCACCGCGGCCCTGCACCTCCCAGTCGTCGGGACGCTCGGTGTCGATGACCTTGAGCGAGACGTTGCCCACCAGTTCCTGGTCGAGCCGCGCCTTGACCATCCGCGCCGTGAGTTTCGTGCCGCCGTTCCGTCCGGCGAGCGGCGAGGTGTTGACGCCGATGGTCATCGAGATCGCCGGTTCGTCGACCGTGATCTTGGGGAGCGCGACCGGGTTCTCCGGATCGGCGAGGGTGTCGCCGATCATGATGTCGCTGATCCCGGCCACCGCCACGATGTCTCCGGCCACGGCCTCCTCGGTGGGAACGCGCTCGACGCCTTTGGTCGCCAGCAGCTCCGAGATGCGGACGGACTTCGTCTCCGTCTCGCCGTCGGCGAGGTGGTGGATCCACGCGACCTGCTGGCCCTTGCGCAGACGCCCGTTGTGGATGCGCACCAGGCCGATCCGGCCGAGGAAGTTGGAGGCGTCCAGGTTGGTGACGTGGGCCTGGAGCGGCGCGTCGGCGTCGCCGCGGGGGGCGGGGATCACCTCGTAGAGGAGCTTGAAGAAGTCGTCGAGGTTCTCCGCGTCCGGCTCCTGGCCGTTCGCGGGCTGGGTGGTGGACGCCTTACCCGCGCGACCCGAGGCGAAGACCACGGGGAGTTCGAGTGCGTGCTCCGCGGCGGCCTGGGCGGCGGGGTCCTCCAGATCCGAGGCCAGGTCGATCAGCAGGTCCTGGGCCTCCTCGACCACCTCGTCGATGCGGGCGTCCGGCCGGTCGGTCTTGTTGACGACGATGATGACGGGCAGGGACGCGGCGAGCGCCTTGCGCAACACGAAACGGGTCTGTGGGAGCGGCCCCTCGGAGGAGTCGATGAGCAGGACCACGCCGTCGACCATGTTCAGGCCACGCTCCACCTCCCCGCCGAAGTCCGCGTGACCGGGGGTGTCGATGATGTTGAGGACCAGGTCCGCGCCGCCCGCCCCCGCGCCCGGCCGCCGTACGGCGGTGTTCTTCGCGAGGATCGTGATCCCCTTCTCGCGCTCGAGATCCCCCGAGTCCATGACCCTGTCCACGAGCTCCGCGCGTTCGTCGAACGCTCCGGACTGGCGCAGCATCGCGTCGACGAGTGTCGTCTTGCCATGGTCGACGTGCGCGACGATGGCGACGTTGCGGAACTCGGTCAGGGCCATACGGTGGGTTCTCCCTCAGAGGCTTTCGGCGCCACGGGTGACTGTGCGGTCGCCGGGCGCGTGGTGGGAATCTGCGGGACGTCCGCGTGATCCACAGGCGCGTCCGTCGGAGCGCGCGTGCGCGTCCACATTACCCGTATCGGCCTCCGAGCCGTCATCCCGAGCGCGCGGGGCCGCACGCACGAGGCTCCTGTTATTTACATCACAAGTATCTTCTGCCACACTGGCCTCAGAAGCCCCAGCAGCAGGGCCTCCGGTATCCACAGCTGTCACCGTTGTGAGAGCATCGAGCCGTCGATTGGTCGGCCCGCCGACCGGTCCGTCCGCCTCATCCGAAGAATGGACTCGCCAGTGATCCGCCACTCGCTCAGGAACTCGTTCAGGACCCTCGGTCTCGGTGCCGCCGCCGCCATGGCGGTGTCGCTCGCCGTCCCGGCCTCCGCGAGCGCCCAGTCACTGGACGAGCTGGGGCGGCCGACCGAGCCGGTCCTGCAGGCCATCGAGAACCTCTCCGAGCAGCAGTGGATCCCGGAGGAGACCCGGGGCACCATCGCCCGGTTGGTCGGATTCTTCCGCGGGTCCGGCGAGCCGGGCACCCCGATCCCCACGAACGGTCCGGTGATCGCCCAGTTCGCCTATCCGACGATCATGCAGAACTGCATCGACGGGGAGCAGACCGCGGTCGGGGCCGCCACCGCCGTGCCGGGCCCCGCCGGTCTTCCCCTGCCCGGTATCCCGGGCGGTCAGCTCGGCTTCGTCTTCACCGCCCTCGGCACCGAGGGTGTCGCACCGCAGCAGGTCCAGCCCATGACGGTGGACTGGTTCAACATCACCAACGGTCGACGGGGCACCACGGTGCTCAGCTACAACGGGATCAACGAGGGCGGGCCGGCGACCCTCAACGGCGTCGCCGACACCGGCCCGGGCCAGGTGCTGATGCTCCTGCAGGGGGGCGTCACGACCACCCTCGCCGGTGGAGGGACCTCCAACTGTGTCTCCCTGCCGCTGGTGGGTTCCGCGTACGTCCCGTGACCCCCGCGGCGTGGGGCCCGACCGTCCCCACCCCGTCATGAACGACACGAGCAAGGCCCGTCTCGCCCTCGCCGGCGACGGGCCTCTCGTCGTTCTCACGGGTGCCGTAATGAGCGCGGAGAGCGGGGTACCCACCTTCCGGGACGCGCAGACCGGATTGTGGGCACGCCACGACCCCGCCGCGCTCGCCACACCTGAGGCCTGGGACCGCGACCGGGACGCGGTGTGGGCCTGGTACCGCTGGCGCGAGCACCTCGTCGGTTCCGCCGAGCCCAATGCCGGCCATCTGGCGATCGCGCGGGCCGCCGGGGGCCGCCGCGTGACCGTGGTGACACAGAACGTCGACGACCTGCACGAACGGGCGGGGTCCTCCGACGTCCTCCATCTCCATGGCAGCCTCTTCGCGCACCGGTGCGACACGTGTGAGACGGCGATCGAGGTGGGGCCCGCGCCGACCGTCCCCGTCGACCGGCTCGCCCCGCCGTCGTGCTCCAGGTGTGGGGGGCGGGCGCGACCGGGCGTGGTC
>NZ_JADDKI010000308.1:0-12163 GCF_015356725.1 Dietzia sp. SYD-A1 | reverse complement strand
TCGGCGACCTCCAATAAGTTACGCAGACGTGAACCCAAACGCAAATCGCCAGGTCACGCACGCAATTCCGGGACTTGAGAGCAAGGCGGCGCCGGTCGACACCGGCGCCGCCTCACATCGTGGTCGCGATCAGCGGAGGCGCACCCCGGCGAGGTTCTTCTTGCCGCGGCGGAGCACCAGCCAGGACCCGTGGAGCAGATCATCGTGCCCGGGCGTCCACTCCGGGTCGTCGATGCGGGCGTTGTTGACATACGCGCCACCCTCGCCGACGGCGCGGCGTGCGGCGCCCTTGCTGTCACAGAGTCCGGAGGCGACCAGGAGCTCGATGATCGTTCTCGGGGCATCGGACGCCACCTCGACGGCGCCGGCGTCCTCGAGTGCGGCGCCGAGCGTCCGCTCGTCGAGCTCAGTCAGTTCTCCCCGCCCGAACAGCGCCTGGGAGGCCGCCTGTACGGACTCCGTGGCCGCCACCCCGTGCACCATCGTGGTCATCTCCTCCGCCAGGCGCTTCTGTCCCGCGCGGAGGTGCGGCGTGTCCCGGGTGAGTGCCTCCAGCTCCTCGATCTCCTCACGACCCAGGAACGTGAACCACCGCAGATAGCGGACCACGTCCGCATCGGACGTGTTGAGGAAGTACTGGTACCACGTGTACGGGCTGGTGAGGTCGGGGTCGAGCCAGAGGCTCCCGCCACCCGTCGACTTGCCGAACTTCTTCCCGTCGGACGACGTGACCAGGGGGACGGTCATGGCATGAACCGTCTCACCATCCATCCGGCGGTTGAGGTCGACGCCGCCGACGATGTTCCCCCACTGGTCGGAGCCGCCGATCTGCAGTGTGCACCGCATGGTGCGTCTCAACTGCACGAAGTCGTTGGCCTGCAGGAGCATGTAGGAGAACTCCGTGTACGAGATCCCGTCACCGTCCAGGCGACGTTTGACGGTGTCCCGCCCGAGCATGGTGTTGAGCGAGAAGTGCTTGCCGACGTCTCGCAGGAACTGGATGGCGGTCAGATGACCGGTCCACTGCATGTTGTTGACCACACGGGCCCCCACGGGCCCCTCTGTGAGGTCGACGAACAGTTCTAGTTGACCTGTGATGCGCTCTGCCCAGTCGGCCACGGTGTCCGCGGTGTTCATGGTCCGCTCCCCCACGTCCCGGGGGTCCCCGATCATGCCGGTCGCTCCCCCGGCCAGGACGATCGGCCGGTGCCCTGCCAACTGGAACCGCCGGAGGGTGAGGAGCGGGATGAGGTGACCCGCGTGCAGGCTGGGCCCGGTCGGGTCGAAGCCGCAATACAGCGACACGGTGCCCTCGTCGAGGTGTTCACGGAGCGCGTCGAGGTCTGTCGACTGCGCGATGAGCCCCCGCCACTGCAGGTCATCGAGGATGTTGGAAGTCACGAGCGACATTGTCCCCCATCGGCGCGTCGGGCTACCACGGGGCGGGGTGCGGGGAACGCGGCGCGCGTGGACTGCGCCGGTAGGAGGACACCTCCCGGGCGCCCGTGATCCAGAACCGCCACGGGCGGTCGGCCTCACGGGACACACCCACCCGGGGTCCCGACCGGACCTGCGACGCGGGAACGGGATCAGGACGGAACGTGACCGGTGACGCCGCATCGAGGACGTCCATGCCCCGGAAGGACAGGTCGATTCCCATCACCCTGCCGAGGTTCCCCGGGCCGCGCGCCGCGTGCTCGGGGAGTATCCCGGGTCGGCGCTGCCGGGTCGCCTCGTGTCCGCCCACCACGCGGCCGGCGCGGAGGAGAACACCGCCGCCTTCCCCCGGGGGTCGGCACGTGATGTTGGCGCACTGGTGGATCCCGTGGCTCAGATAGACGTACAGATGCCCGGCATCGCCGAACATCACCTCGTTCCGCGGCGTCGGTCCCGGCCACGTGTGCGCGGCGGGATCCGGGTGGGGCGAGTCGACCGGGCCGCCATAGGCCTCCACTTCCATCACGCGTACCGCGACGGGCCCGTGGGTCAGGACACCTCCCAACAGGGACCGTGCGGCCTCGTCGGGGTCCGAGTCGCGGAGCAGCGCCCGGAACGTGTCCCCTCCGTCCTGCGGCAGGGTCACTCGTGCGGAGCCCCGCCCGCACGGGCGAGCAGGGCCTCGTGCTCCGCCTCGTCCACCGGACGTGACTCGTCCGCCAGCAGCACCGGGATGCCGTCGTCGATCCGGTACGCGCGGCGCAGGCGGGGGTTGTAGAGCGTGTCGTCACCCGCCAGGAGGAGCGGCCCCTTGTCCTCGGGGCAGGCGAGGATCTCCAGCAGGCGGTCATCGATGACGGACATGGCGCTCACCCTACCCAGTCGGCGAGTTCGTCACGGACTTCTCCCAGTCGGCTCCGCTGCGCGGCCACCGCGGTGCCGGCGGTCCCGCCCCGTGCGTTCCGTGAGGCGATCGATCCCGTCACCGTGAGGACGTCGCGGACCTCCGGGGTGAGTGCCGGGTCGATCGAGGTCAGCTCCTCATCGGTGAGCGCATCGAGTCCCACACCGCGGGATTCGGCCACCCGGACGCACTCCCCGGCCGCCTCGTGGGCGACCCGGAACGGCACACCCTGACGGACCATCCACTCCGCGATGTCGGTGGCCAGCGTGTACCCGGCCGGAGCGAGCGCGGCGAGGCGACGCGGGTGGAACTTCAGGGTCGAGACCATCCCTGCCATCGCCGGGAGGAGCAGATAGAGCTGGGCCACCGAATCGAAGAGCGGTTCCTTGTCCTCCTGGAGATCCCGGTTGTAGGCCAGCGGTTGGGCCTTGAGGGTGGCGAGCAGGCCGGTCAGGTTGCCGATCAACCGGCCGGTCTTGCCGCGCATCAGTTCCGCGACGTCCGGGTTCTTCTTCTGGGGCATGATCGAGCTCCCGGTCGACCATTCGTCGGCGAGCGTGACGTATCCGAACTCGGGGGTCGACCAGGCGATCACCTCCTCCGCCAGGCGGGAGAGATCGACAGCGACCTGCGCGAGGACGTATGCCGCCTCGGAAGCGAAGTCCCTCGAGCTCGTGGCGTCGATCGAATTGTCCGCCGCACGATCGAAGCCGAGTTCCGCCGCGATCGCGTCCGGGTCCAGCCCGAGGGACGACCCGGCCAGGGCGCCCGAACCGTACGGCGACACGGCCAGGCGTCGGTCCAGGTCCCGGATCCGTTCGACGTCGCGCAGCAGCGGCTGCGCGTGGGCCAGGAGGTGGTGTGCGAGCAGGATCGGCTGCGCGGCCTGGAAGTGCGTCTTGCCCGGCATGACCGTCTCCGGGTGCTCGTCCGCCTGGGACACCAGCGCGTCGACCACGTCGATCACCCCCCCGGCCACCTCCCGCACCGCGTCGCGCAACCACATCCTGAACAGCGTGGCGACCTGGTCGTTGCGGGAGCGGCCGGCCCGGAGGCGGCCGCCCACCTCGACACCCACCCGGTCGATCAGGCCGCGTTCGAGCGCGCCGTGCACGTCCTCGTCCGACTCCGCCGGGACGAACGCGCCGGAATCGACGTCGGCGGCCAGACGGTCCAGACCGTCCAGCATCGCGTCGAGCTCCGGACCGGAGAGCAACCCGGCACGGTGCAACACCCTGGCATGGGCCTTCGAGGCCCTGATGTCGTAGGGCGCCAATTCCCAGTCGAAATGCGTGGACTTGCTCAGCGCGGCCATCGCCTCGGCGGGGCCTCCGGCGAAGCGCCCGCCCCACAGGGCGCCGGTGTTGGTGCCGTGTCGATCGTCCCGGCGGTCGGGTCCGCTCACAGCCCGAGGTCCCTCTTGGCGGCGATCTTGGAGCTCAGACCGTGGAGGTTCACGAAGCCCTTGGCGTAGCTCTGGTCGAACGAGTCCCCCTCGTCGTAGGTCGCGAGGTTGAAGTCGTACAACGACGAGTCGGAGCGACGGCCGTTGACGACGATGGACCCACCGTGCAGGACCATCCGGATGTCCCCGGAGACGTGCTGCTGGGTGTTGTCGATGAAAGCGTCGAGAGCGTACTTGAGCGGAGAGAACCACAGGCCGTCGTAGACCGCGTTGGACCACTCGTCGGAGACCCCTGACTTGTACCGGGCCAGCTCCCGCTCGAGGGTGACGTCCTCGAGCGCCTTGTGCGCGGTGATGAGGATCATCGCACCCGGCGCCTCGTAGACCTCGCGACTCTTGATCCCGACGAGACGGTCCTCGACCATGTCCAACCGACCGACACCCTGGGCCCCGCCGCGGCGGTTGAGCTCGATGATGGCCTCGAGCACGGAGACCTTCCGCCCGTCGATCGCCACCGGGACGCCCTCCGAGAAGGTGACGGTGACCTCGTCGGGAGCCGCGAAGTTGAGAGTGGGGTCCTCGGTGTAGTCGTAGACGTCCTTGGTGGGAGCGTTCCAAAGGTCCTCGAGGAAGCCGGTTTCCACCGCCCGGCCCCACACGTTCTGGTCGATCGAGAACGGGGACTTCTTCGTCACGTTGATGGGGATCTCGTTCTGCTCCGCGAACTCAATGGCCTTCTCGCGCGTCCAGGCGTAGTCCCGGACCGGGGCGATGACCTCGAGGTCGGGGGCGAGGGCGCCGAAGCCCACCTCGAAGCGGACCTGGTCGTTGCCCTTGCCGGTGCATCCGTGGGCGACGGATGTCCCACCGTGCATCTTGGCGGCGGTGACCAGGTGTTTGACGATGAGCGGTCGGGAGATCGCCGAGACCAGCGGGTACTGCCGCATGTACATCCCGTTGGCCTTGATCGTGGGCGCGCAGTACTCGTCGGCGAACTCGTCGCGGGCGTCCACGACGATCGACTCCACGGCCCCGCAGTCCAGGGCACGCTGCCGGATGACGTCCATGTCCTCACCGCCCTGGCCCAGGTCGATGGCGACGGCGACGACCTCGGCGCCGGTCTCCTTGCCGATCCAGCTGATGGCTACTGACGTGTCGAGGCCGCCGGAGTAGGCGAGGACTACGCGATCGGACATGGTGTGCTCCTTTGTTGTTCGGGTCGGAGAGTATCGGGTCGGGTGGTGGCGGTCAGACCGGGCGCCGGGCCAGCGAGGCCAGCCGGTCCGCGAGCTCAGCGCCCCCGACGGGCTCACGGGCCATCACGAATATGGTGTCATCCCCGGCTATCGTGCCCACCACGTCGTCGAGGTTCGCGCGGTCGAGCGCGCTCGCCAGGAAGTTCGCGGCGCCGGGCGGAGTGCGCAGGACAGCGATGTTGCCACTGTGGTCCGCGGAGACCAGGAGGTCGCCGAGCAGCCGGCCGAGCCGGTCGGTGCCCCCGGGGATCCCGGGGGCCCGGCTGCCGTCCTCCGGGATGACGTAGCGACCAGCCCCGCCGTCCGCGGCCCGGAGCTTGACGGCCCCGAGCTCGTCGAGATCGCGGCTCAGGGTCGCCACCGCGACGGCGATGCCCTCCTCGGCCAGGGCCTCCGCCAGCTCGGTCTGGCTGCGGACGGCGCGACGCTCGAGGATCTCGGCGATCCGCGCATGTCTGGCGGTCCTGCTGACCGTGCCCATCGTGGTCACGACCGCCCCATGAGCCAGACGAGCAGTGCCTTCTGTGCGTGGAGCCGGTTCTCGGCCTCGTCGAACACTCGGCTGAGGGGCCCGTCGATGACCTCGGCCGTGATCTCCTTGCCGCGGTAGGCGGGGAGGCAGTGCAGGACGATGACATCGTCAGACGCCTTGTCGACCGAGTCCTGGCCCAACCGGTAGTCGGCCAGGTCGCGGATCCGCTCTGTCGCCGAGTCCTCCATCCCCATCGACACCCAGGTGTCCGTGATGAGGACGTCGGCCCCGACCACCGCCGCGTCGACGTCGGTCGTGATCGCCACGGAACCGCCGGTCCCCGCCGCGACCCGCTCCGCGTCCGCGACCACCTGGCCGGTCGGCTGGTAGCCCTCCGGCGCGGCGATGGTGATGTGCATGCCCGCGGTGGCGAACCCGAGCAGATACGAGTGCCCCATGTTGTTCGCACCGTCACCGAGGTACACCGCACGCAGGCTCGCCGTGCGACCGAAGTTCTCCCGGATCGTCAGCAGGTCCGCGAGGATCTGACACGGGTGGAACTCGTCGGTCAGCGCGTTGACCACCGGTACGTCGGAATGCGCGGCGAGCTCCACGAGCGCGTCCTGCGAGTACGTCCGCCAGACGATCGCCTCGACGTAGCGCGACATCACCCGGGCGGTGTCCGAGAGGGTCTCACCCTTGCCCATCTGGGTGGATCCGGACTCCACCACGATGGCGTTCCCGCCCAGTTGGGCGATGCCGGCATCGAACGAGAACCGCGTCCGCGTGGACGTCTTGTCAAAGATGACGGCGACCGAGCGCGGACCCTCGAGCGGGCGGGCCGAGAACGGGTCGGCCTTGAGCCGCAGACCCAGATCGAGGACCTCGGCCTGTTCCTCGGGGCTGAGGTCGTCGTCACGCAGGAAGTGTCGCACCGACGGTGTAGCTGCGGTCATGGGGTGGACTCCTTCGGGGTCGCCGCGTCGAGGATCGCAGGGAGTCCCGCGACGAACCGCGCGGCCTGTTCCTCGGTCAGGATGAGCGGTGGTGCGAGGCGGACCACGTCCGCGGTGGTGGCGCCGACGAGGTACCCGGCCTCCCGGGCCGCCCCTTCCACCGACTTGGCGAGCGGGGCGGTGAGGACGACGCCCAGCAGCAGGCCGCTCCCGCGGACGTGGTCGACGAGCGGGTGGTCCAGGCATTCGATCTCCGCGGCGAGGATCTTCCCCAGCCGGTCCACGTGCGCGACCAGGTCGTCGGACTCGATCGTGTCGAGGACCGCCAGTGCGGCCGCGCACGCCACGGGGTTACCTCCGAACGTGGTCCCGTGCTGGCCCGCGGTGAGTAGTTGCCCGGCCGCGCCGACCGCGAGGCAGGCCCCGATCGGCAATCCCCCTCCCAGGCCCTTGGCCAGGGTGATCACGTCCGGGACCACCCCTGCCCGCCGGCTGGCGAACATCGCACCGGTGCGGCCGACCCCGGTCTGGACCTCGTCGACGATCATGAGGATGCCGTGCTCGCTACACACCGCGCGCACCTCTGACAGGAAACCCTCGGGGGGCTCGACGACCCCGCCCTCGCCCTGGAGCGGCTCCAGGATGACGGCGGCGGTGTCCCCCGGAGCCTGTCCGACGAGAGCGGTGAGGGCCTCGATGTCTCCGTAGGGGAAGAACTCGACCCCGGCGGGCATCGGCTCGAACGGCTCCCGTTTGGCGGGTTGGCCCGTCATCGCGAGCGCGCCCATGGTCCTGCCGTGGAACCCGTTCTCGGCCGCGAGGATCCGTGAGCGGCCCGTCCGGCGGGCGATCTTGAACGCCGCCTCGTTGGCCTCCGCGCCGGAGTTGCAGAAGAAGGCGCGGACGGGCTCGTCCACCGCCAGCAGCGACTCGAGCCGTTCGGCCAGCGCCACGACCTTCGGGTGGATGTAGAGATTGGACACGTGGCCCAGCTCGGCGACCTGGCGGCTGACCGCGTCCACCACCGCCGGATGTGCGTGGCCGAGCGCGTTGACCGCGATCCCGCCGAGCAAGTCCACGTACTCGCGGCCGTCGGCCGAGATCACGGTGACGCCCCGGCCCGAGACGAGCTCCAGGGGCGGGGTCCCGTAATTGCGCATGAGAGCGCTCTCCCACCGTGCGGTGAGCGATGGGGTGTCGGATCCGGTCATGTCGCGCCTCCTACCGGTGTGCGGATCTCGTGGTCACCCGCGGTGACCATGGTGCCGATGCCGCCCTCGGTGAGAATCTCGAGCAACACGGAGTGTTCGACGCGCCCGTCGATGACGTGGGCCGCCCGCACCCCGCCCTGGACCGCCCGCAGGCACGCCTCCATCTTCGGGACCATCCCGCTCTCGAGTGACGGGAGCATCTTCTCGAGCGGACCGGTTCCGAGGTGCGTGACCAGTGAGGACCGGTCCGGCCAATCGGTGTAGAGGCCCTCGACGTCGGTGAGGACGACGAGCTTCTCGGCACCGAGCGCGGTGGCCAGTGCACCGGCGGCGGAATCGGCGTTGATGTTGTGGACGGTGCCGTCGGCATCCGGTGCGATGGTGGACACGACCGGGATGCGGCCGGCCTCGATGAGGTCCAGGACGGCAGCGGGGTCGACCGACTCCACATCTCCGACCAGCCCGATGTCGGTCGGCTCGCCGTCGACCATCGCCGTCCGCCGGACGGCGGTGAACAGCCCCGCGTCCTCCCCGGAGATCCCGACCGCGTACGGACCATGCGCGTTGATCAGGCCCACGAGTTCCCGGCCGACCTGGCCGAACAGCACCATTCGGACGATGTCCATGACCTCCGGGGTGGTCACCCGGAAGCCTCCGCGGAACTCGCCCTCCATCCCCAGTCGGCCGAGCATCGACGTGATCTGGGGGCCGCCACCGTGGACGACGACCGGCTTGAGGCCACAGGTCCGGAGGAACACCATGTCGGCCGCGAACGCCGCCTTGAGCTGGTCATCGATCATCGCGTTTCCGCCGTACTTCACCACGACGATGGTGTCGTGGAACTTCTGCAGCCAGGGCAGCGCCTCGGCGAGGACGTGCGCGCGGACGAACGGCGTCAGTTCGGTGGACCCGTCGTTCATCTTGGTGGTCATGTCAGGCCTCTTCCGGCTGGTCGGGAACGGTCAGGGTCAGGCGCACGTCGGCGCCCCCGCGGTGGCGGAACGCGAACTCCACCCCGTCCGTGGTGCGTGTGGGCTCCGGCCACGGCGACCGATCGGTGTCGGGTCGGAAGACCAGGACCTCGATCGGACCGACCTCGCCACCGGATCGGGCGCCGACGAACCGGGCGACGTCCTCCGCGACGGAGTGCGTGAACGTGAAATCCTGCCCGGTGTCCCCGGATCCGGGTCCGCCGAGCAGGACCACCGCTCGGATCGCCGGAACCTCGGCGCTCAGAATGCTCCACCGTAACTCCGCGGCACCCGCACCCTCGCCGTGGACCTCCAGGACCGACATCGTGCCCGGGGGAGCCACCCAGAACAGCGCGTCGTTCCCGACCGGATCGGACCACGACTCGAGTCCGTGGGCGCGGCCACCGGATACCGCGCCGGACGAGGCGCCCACCGTCACGGAGCGAGGCCGACCGTGCTGAGACCGGCCGTCTCCGGGAGTCCGAGAGCCAGGTTCATCGACTGGATGGCGCCACCGGCGGTGCCCTTGGCGAGGTTGTCGATCGCAGCCGTGAACACAGCACGTCCGGCCCGCTCGTCGACCTCGATACCCAGTTGGACGGCATTGGACCCGAGGACCGAGGCGGTCATCGGCTGCACTCCCACGGGCAGCACGTGGACGAAGGGCTCGTCGTCGAACGCCTCGGCATACACCCGCCTCAGCTCCTCCGCGGTCGCGGTGGTCGGGGCGACCGCCGTGGTGAGGATTCCCCTGGCCATCGGGGCCAGGACAGGGGTGAAGCTCACCGACACCCGCGACTCGGTGACCCCCCGCAGGTTCTGGGTGATCTCGGGAGCGTGACGATGGGTGGTGACGCCGTACGCCTTCGCCGAGCCCATGACCTCCGAGGCGAGCATCGGCACCTTGGCGGACTTCCCCGCACCGGAGGCGCCGGTGACCGCGACGATCGTGATCCCCGACGCGTCGACCAGGCCGGCAGCGACCGCCGGGAACAGCGCGATGCTCGCCCCCGTGGGAAAGCACCCGGGGACCGCGATACGGCGGGTCGACCGCAGCGCCTCACGCGCGCCGGGGAGTTCGGGCAGACCGTACGGCCAGGTGCCGGCATGGGCGGAGCCGTAGTAGGCCTCCCAGTCCGCGGCGTCGGAGAGCCGGAAGTCCGCGCCCAGGTCGACGACGAGGACGTCCGGCCCCAACTGCTCGGCGATCTCCGAGGAGTGCCCGTGCGGCAGTCCCAGGACCACGACGTCGTGACCGGCCAGGGTGTCAGCACTGGTCTCGACCAGGACACGGTCCGCGAGCGGGAGGAGGTGGGGATGGTGCTCGGCCAGCGGCTGGCCCGCGTTGGACCCCGCGGCCAGCGCGCCGATCTCCATCTCACCCGACACCACCGCGGGATGCCCGAGGAGGAGGCGGAGGAACTCCCCTCCCGCGTAACCCGATGCACCCGCGACTGCCACTGTGATTGCCATGCGCACGAGTATGCAACATCATGCAATCTTTTGCACGTCCGCGGCCGTCCGCGCCACCCCCGGCCCGATCACGCCCCGATCTGACGCCGCCCGCCACCGAAGCGGCTCTGCCCGAGATCCACCGAGCCGCCCACCCGACGCCCTTCCTGAATCCCCGAGGAACCCACGCGACGCCGCGCGCCACGGACCGCGGACGGGAAGCGACGCCGCAGCTCACTGTCCGCTCGCTGGGCGTCGGACCGCAGGACGAGCCCGGCCCCGGCGGCGTCGGTGCTCACGGCTACCGCTCCCCCCTCGGCGGCGGCCAATCGGCGCCCCACCTCGTGTGCGAACCCCGTCATGAACGACTTGCGGTGGGTGACCGCCGGAACACCGGGAGCCGGTCGCTGGCGTGCCGCCGCCGCGAGCATGATGCCGGTGAGAGCGCCCGCGAGCATCCCGACCCGCTCGACGTGCCGGCGCACCCCCACGACGTGGACCACCCTCGTGCCGTCGCGGCGGGTGGAGGTGACGGCCCGGCAGTGCATCGCGGCCGCCAGCGATGCCACCAGGCTCACCTGATCCGACTGGTACCTGCCCGCGACCGGATGGTCCAGGACCACCACCTCCGCCGGTTGCGCCTCGGGCCCGGATCTCGCCAGGGCCTCGTCGACCCCGTACTTGGCGAGCAGGCCGTACGCCCGCTCGAGAAGGATCTCGGCCTCCGGCGTGCCGGCCACGCTCTCGGCCTTGGCGAAGAGCTTCCGGACCCGATCGAGCGCCCGGGCCGCCGACGGCGCGGCAGAGGACCGGGCGAAGGGGTCGGTGGAGGATGCGGTGGTGGACTCTCCGGAGGACTGCTGCGTGGTGCTCATTCTCTGCTCCTGATCTCGGCCGTGTACTGAGCCGGATATTCGCACAGGTGTACGACAGCAGGCCCGAGGGGGGAGCGGGATCGCAGGGGTCTCAGTGGTGGAGGAACCAGGTGTGGTCGAGTGGCCCGGCCCCCCGGCCCACCTCCAGATCGAGCCCACCCCGCAGGGCGCCGTCCATCCAGGGACGGACCCGCCGGTACGCCGCCTCCCAGTCGGCGGTACCCACCCGGGCCGTGGCCAGGGCGGAGGACAGCGAGCATCCGGTCCCGTGGGTGTTCGGGGTGTCCACGCGGACGAACGGCAGGCGCACGGTCGGGCGCGCGCCGCCCGCGGACCGGACGAGGACGTCCTCCGCGCTGCCGTCCTCGAGATCGCCGGTCGTGGCGAGCACCGAGCACCCCGTCTGCTCGTGCACGAGTTCGGCCTGGTGCACGATCATCTCGATTCCGCTCGCGGCGGGCTCGCCGCACAGGACTCCGAGTTCCGGGACGTTGGGGGTGACCAGGTCCACGAGGGGAACGAGGTCCCGCAGCATCCGCGAGGCGTCGTCACTGGCGAGCCTGCCCCCCGTGGTGGCGACCATGACCGGGTCGAGGACGACGTTCGGGGGCCGCCGGCGACGCAACCAGTCCCCCACCGCCTCCACGAGGGACGCCTCGCCGAGCATGCCGATCTTGACCGCGTCGATCCGGACGTCGTCCGCCACCGCGTCGAGTTGGGCGACAACGGTCTCGACGGGAACCGCGTGCACGCCCTCGACCCCGAGGGTGTTCTGGATCGTCACGGCGGTCACGGCTCCCATCGCGTACCCGCCCATCGCGGCGACGGACTTGACGTCCGCGAGCAGGCCGGCGCCGCCGGACGGGTCGGTGCCGGCGATGCACAGGACCCTCGGGACCCCGGCCTCCGCGGACACCACGGATGCCTGAGGCGACACCTCAGCCACGGAGCGTCGCCCCGACCGCCGCCTGCGCGGCCTCGACCGCCGCCGTGCGCCACCGGGTCGCCTCGTCCTCGGTGAGGGTCCGGTCGTCCGCCCGGAAGCTCAGGGCGTACGCCAGCGACTTGCGGCCCTCGCCGAGCTGGGAGCCCGTGTAGACGTCGAACAGTCGGACGCTCTCCAGGAGATCCCCGCCGCCCGCGCGCAGGGCCGCCTCGACCGCGGACGCGGGCACGCCCGCCTCCACCACGAGTGCGACGTCCTGGTTGACGGCCGGGTAGGCC
>NZ_JADDKI010000307.1:0-7775 GCF_015356725.1 Dietzia sp. SYD-A1 | reverse complement strand
CCCGGTGGCCTCGCCGATGCGCCGCGCGGTCTCGGCCAGTCGCCCGGCGTCGCGGCCGATGATGGTGACGAGCGCGCCGCGACGGGCCAGTTCCCCGGTCACGCCCGCGCCGATTCCGCTGCCACCGCCGGTGACGAGAACTGATCTTCCCTGGAGGTCCATGGCCCCGAGAGTAGAACACGTTCTCGCCAGGGTAGGGGGCTTCGAGCGGGCCGAGCCCTCACAGAAACCGCTCAGGAGGCCCCGACTAGCCTGGGGGGAAATCGGCGCCGCGACAGGTCGGCGCGCCGCGAACCGCAGATGGACCCCATGTCAGAGCCCAGAACCGCCGCCGCCCGCTCCCCGCTGGCAGGCGTGACCGCTTTCCTGCGCAACTCGTGGCGCACACTCACCGCCATGCGCACGGCGTTGATCCTGCTGTTCCTGCTCGCCGTGGCGGCGATCCCGGGAGCGCTCCTGCCCCAGCGCAGTCTCAACGAGGGCAACGTCAACGACTACATCGCCGAGGCCGGGTGGTTGGGCGAGTTCTACGACCGCCTGCAGCTGTTCGACGTGTTCTCCAGCTGGTGGTTCACCGCCATCTACGTCCTGCTGTTCATCTCGCTCATCGGG
This sequence comes from Dietzia sp. SYD-A1, assembly GCF_015356725.1. NCBI lineage: Bacteria > Bacillati > Actinomycetota > Actinomycetes > Mycobacteriales > Dietziaceae > Dietzia > Dietzia sp. SYD-A1. Next base: position 7,163 of record NZ_JADDKI010000307.1, on the reverse strand, counting down.
TGCCTCACCCCGCGCTGCTTCGAGCTGGTCAGGCAGCTGCGCACGCCCCCGCCGCTCACGCCCCGCAACCTGTCGCGCCTGCCCCATCACGCCGCGTACCGCACCACCGCCACGCCCGAGGAGGCCGCCGACCGGGTGCAGGCCGAGCTCAAGGGGTGGCGGGTGCGGCGCAACGACGGCGACGGCCGCGTCCCCGGCACCATCGAGCTCTCCTCCGAGCGCGGTTACACGCGCGAGGTGGGCAACATCGTCTTCCACTTCGGTCTGCTGGCCCTGCTCATCATGTTCGCGGCGGGCAAGTTCGTCTACGCCGAGGGGATGCGCGTGATCATCGCCAACGCCGAGTCGCCGGCCTTCTGCAACACCACCCCCAGTGCGTACGACACGTTCCGGGCGGGCCTGCTGGTCGACGGAACCGATCTCGAGCAGTTCTGCATCAAGATCGAGGACTTCCGCGCCGACTACCTGCCCAACGGCCAGGCCGAGATGTTCACCTCCAACGTGCGGTTCACCGAGGAGGTCGCGACCACCGATCCGCAGACGTGGGAGCCGTTCGAGATGCGGGTCAACCACCCCCTGCGCATCGGCTCGACCCGCGTCTACCTGCAGGGCCACGGTTTCGCGCCCACCTTCACCGTCACGTTCCCCAACGGTGAGACCCGCACGGACACCCAGCACTGGCAGCCCACCGAGCTGCAGACCTTCTTGTCGTCGGGCATCATGCGGTTCGACCCGCCGGCCGGCATGTACCCCGACCTGCGCGAGCGACGCACCCAGCAGATCGCCGTGCAGGGCCTGTTCGCGCCCACCGCCTCGTTCGACGGAACCCTGCTGAGCTCGCGCTTTCCCAACATGGACGACCCGGCGGTGGCGATCGACGTCTACCAGGGCGACGCCGGGCTCGACACCGGGCGGCCGCAGTCCATCTTCTCGCTGGACTCCGATCTCATCGAGTCGGGTGCGCTCGAACGGCAGGCGCGCGTCAACCTGTTCCCCGGCGAGTCCACCACCCTCCCCGACGGCACCGAGGTCCGGTTCGACGGCGCCGAGGAGTTCATCAACATCCAGGTCTCCGAGGATCCCACGCAGATCTGGGTCGGCGTGGCCGCCGTCGTCATGATGGGCGGGTTGATCCTCAGCCTGATGGTGCGGCGCCGCCGGATCTGGGCGCGCGTGATCGTCGACGACGACGAGGTGACCCGTGTCGACCTGGGTGGCCTCGCCCGGACGGACCGGATGGGCTGGGGCTCGGAGTTCGACGACCTCCGGGACCGGCTGGTCGCAGCGGCGGCCGTCACACCCGTGTTGCCCGAGGAGGCCGACTCGGGACACACTGCAACCAGTCGCGGCTCCGCCGGCGACGCTCCGCGGAAGGACGACACCCGGTGAACACTCTGATACTCGCCCAGGGCCTGCCCATCGACGAGACGCTCTCGACGTACAGCGACCTGGCGTTCCGTACCGCGTTCGGCATCTACGTCCTGGCCCTGATCGCCTCCTTGATCTATTACGCGGGGTTCCGCGTGGCGAAGGTCTCCGATCGCGAGCTGGTGGGCGCCGGCGGGCCGGGGTCGACCGCGGCGGGGTCGACGGGGGCCGGGCTGACCGAGTCCACCTCGCTCACCGACACCGGTGACGAGAACCGCGCCTCGGCGGGCAGCATGCGCTGGGCGCGGATCGCGCACCTGTTCGTGATCGTCGGGTTCGTCTTCCAGGCCGCCTCGCTGGTGCTGCGCGGGCTGGCCACCGACCGGTTCCCGTGGGGGAACATGTACGAGTTCATCCTGGGCACCACGCTGTTGGCGATGGGCGCGGGACTGATCTGGCTGCGCAAGCCCGCGCTCCAGGTGGTGTGGCCGTACATGCTGGTGCCGGTGCTGGTGCTGCTGTTCGTCGGCGGGACACACCTGTACTCCGACGCCGCGCCCGTGGTGCCCGCACTGCGCTCGTACTGGCTCCCGATCCACGTGTCGATCATCGCGCTGGGCTCGGGGATCCTGCTCGTCCCCGGCGTGGTGTCCATCATGTACCTGCTGCGCGTCTGGCAGCCGCAGGGCCGGGAGACGGGCTGGGGAGCGGCCCTGACCCGGCCGCTGCCCGCCGCCGAGACCCTGGACCGTCTGGCGTACCGCACCACGGTGATCGGCTTCCCGATCTTCAGCGTGGGCATCCTGCTGGGCGCGGTCTGGGCGGAGAGCGCGTGGGGCCGGTTCTGGGGCTGGGATCCCAAGGAGACGGCGTCCTTCATCTCCTGGGTGCTCTACGCCGGGTATCTCCACGCCCGCGCGACGAGCGGCTGGGGCCCCAAGAAGGCCGCCTGGATCAACATCGCCGGATTCGCGGTGCTGGTGTTCAACCTGTTCTTCATCAACATCGTGGTCTCGGGCCTGCACTCCTACGCCGGGCTGAACTAGAGGCATCCAGCCCCGCCGTGCCGGGCATCCGCGCGAGCGCCTGCCCACTCCTCGCACAGCCGCCCGTCGCGATGAACTCTCGCCTGCGCATAAGTGACGGCAGGAGTACGTCCAGGGGAGCGGCTGGCACAGGGGCTGGCACAGGGGGCTGGCACAGGGGTGCGCGCAGCCCCTCACAGCTGCGCGAGCAGGTCCTTCCACACGGGTTTCCAGTAGCTGATCGCCTCGGCCGAGTCGAGCTTGGTGTGCGTCAGCCCCACCGAGGCCTTGCCGTTCTTCTTGTCGCTGAAGTTCAGGGCCACGCGCGTGCCGTCGGCCAGCGGAACCCGCCAGTAGCGCCACTTCTCGCTGCTCGACGTGGTCGCGGGGGCCTCGATCCCGACGCCGCCGAACTCCTCGCGGTCGCCCGCGAGCGCCACCCACGCCTGCAGCGCCGTGTCCATGTCCCCGCTGATGGTCCGCGAGGTGGACATCTGGAAGTCGCCGGTGCACGACTGCCCCGGAACCCGCAGTCCGGCGTGCTGCTCGTAGGCGATGGCCGTGCCCTGAGCCCACCACTCGGCGCGCTCGACGGACTCCGGCATCATCTCCAGGGTCGCCTTGGCGATCGCCGAGTGCGGCATCTCCCGCGCGCCGGCCCGCTCCAGCATCTCGACCCACTCCTCCCACGGTCGGCCGGTGGCAGAGGCGATGGCGGAGGTGTTGGAGGGTCTGGTCATGGAATCATAATGCCCCGCCGGCGGCCGATTCGCGGTCAACGGTCGAACCGGACGCCGACGGGGCGAGACGCGTGCCCGCGCGGAGCGCGAGTTCCACCGGCTAGAACTTCACCGCGAGGTCCTGGCTGCCGATCCGCCTCAGCCCCCAGACAAAGGTGAGGATCGGCATGGTGCACCACAGCAGGTTGAGCAGGACGAACTTCACCCACATCTCGACCGGGCTGGACATGTTCTCGAGCTTGTTGGCGATCTCGACCCCGAAGTACACCGCCGGCAACGTGACCTCCACGACCATTCCGGACATGATCAGCCCGAGCTGGTTGACCGTGAAGCGCTTGCCGTTCCGGAAGAATTGAATGATCGCGTAGAGCTCGAACGCGCCCACGACGACCGCGATCCACTCCATGGTGACGACCAGCGGGTCCCCGTTGAGGTAGCGGGCATCGCCTCCCATCAGCACCGGGGCCCACATGTAGGTCCAGAGGGACTGGTTGAGGACCCCTTCCTTGATCTTGTCGAAGAAGAAGAGCCAGGGCAGCTCCCAGATGAATCGCGGTGCCAGAGCGATGAACACCCAGACGATGATCGTCGCGCCGAGGCGCTCTGCCCGCGTGCGCTCCTCCTGGCCCGGAAGCCGCATCCAGGGCAACGCCAGCGCTGTGGCGAAGAGCCCTACGACGCAGAGCACCATGGATGTCGACGTGATCTGCTGGGGAATCCCGACCTTGGTCTCGAGGAACCAGAAGACCGGATGGATCGCGAAGAAGGCGGCGAGGACTCCGAAGAGTCCTCTCTGGAGTGAGGAGAGCTCCTTTCCGTCCTCGCGTGGGCGAAGGACACCGAGCAGTGCCTTCAGTAGTGACGACGAACTCCTGTCGCCCGGTGCAGTGGCGGATTCTGATCGCGATGCGGTGTCGGTGACGGTCGCCGTGGCCGTTGCGGCGACCGAGTCACCCGGGGCCCGGGAGTTCCAGCGAGTCCGCGCGAAGCGTCGCGCGGCGTTGATCACCGTGGAGATCGAGGTGGACGCCACTTCATAGATCTGGGCGAACAGGCTCTTGGGCTGGAGCGTGGCGCCGTGGGGGTGTCCTGGGGACGCGTACTCGTCGCCGGGATATGCAGCTGTCATGGGTGGTTCCTCCGGGGGCCGGGCGTGGCTCGGTGATTCGGCTACGGCGAGTTCGACGCCCCACCGAAATAATTAAGCCACTTAATAGTGAAGTCGCTTCACCGTAGCCGACCGCGTACGGTGGGTCCACCCCCAGGAACGGATTGAGAATGAGTGCCGATCGCGCCCGCGCCGAGCTCGAGTCCGCGGTCACCACCGCGATGCTGCGGGTCTTCGACAAGGTTCAGCGTTCTCGGCGGCTGGCCCGCGACTACGGAACCGGCGATCGACTGACGATGGTGGAGGCCGAGGTCTGTCACCTCGTCGCCGCCGAACGCGCGATCTCGCCCAGCGAGCTCGCCGAGCGGACCGGGGTGAGCAGGTCGGCCGTCTCGCAGGCGTTGAACAGGATGCGCGAGCGTGGCCTCGTCGTCGTCGACCAGCCGGCCGGAAACGCCCGGGCCCGGGAGGTCCGGGTGACCGACGCCGGGGCCCTGGTCGCAGACGGCGTCAACGCCATGTACAGGGAGATGGCTGCCGCTGTCTACGGCGATGCTCCCGATGACCTCGAGGCGTTCCTCGGCCTGTTCACCCGCCTCGACACGTTCTTCGATCAGGTCATGCGCGACTCCTGACCCGAGAGTGCCTGACCGTGTGCTGAACCCGGGGCCGCTGGGCTCGACCGCCACGGGTTCGGGCGCGACGTGCGCTACTCCCGTCAGCACACCCTCTCAGTGGACCCCGAGCGCTCGGAGAGCGGCGGTCACCCCGACGGCGGCGACGACCACCACGACCAGCGGTGCGCGCAACGCGGCCAGGACGGCGGCCGAGGCCACCCCGCCGATGCGGGCCCATCCGGCGAACGCCTGCCCGTCGTAGAGGGTCGCGGTGGCGGCCACGCCGGCGAGCAGCACGATCACCGCCGGGTCGCACCATCGGTGGAGTTGGAGGGAGGCGCGCGTCCTTCCGACGTGGACCCCGGCCAGTCTGATGGCGTACACGCCGACGGCGAGGGCCGCCACGGCGAGGATGAGAGCGGGGTCAGGCATGGTCGCCCCGCCGCCGCACAGAGGTGAGCAGGCCGAACAGTCCCAGGACGGGGGCCAGTCCGGCGGCCACGAACGGGGCGGCAGCTGTGGCGAGCGTCGCGCCGGCGACGGCGGGGGCGGCGGTGCGACGGGTGACGGCGGCGAGGATGATCGCGACGAAGACGGCGGGGAACGCCGCGTCGAGCCCCAGTTGGCCGGGATCGGGCAGGACGTATCCGACGCCGACTCCGATCGCCGCACCGAGGGGCCACGCGACCAGGAGGGCGATGCCCACCGTCCGGAACGCGGCGAAGCGGCGCGACGGGTGCTGCGGGGCCGTGGCCACGGCGACGCTCTCGTCGTTGACCAGGTGGGTCCACAGCAGTCGGGGGGCGCGCTGGTCGGGCAGGAACGCGGACGCCGAGAGGCCGTAGACGGCGTTGCGGAGGCTCACCAGGAGGCCGGCGCCGACCGCGATCCAGAGCAGGCCGCCCGACGCGACGACTCCGACGAACACCAGCTCCGAGGACGCGCTGAGGACGAGGGCTGCGGCGAGGACGACGAGCCACGGGGGTAGGCCTGCCGCTGACGCCGCCGAGCCGTAGGCCATCCCGACCACGGCTATCGCCGTCGCGATCGCCGCGGCGGTCGACACGGGCCTGGTGGATGCAGCGGACGCAGAGGGCGACGGTGTTCGCCATAATGGACGCATGGACAGTATGGTGAACGCAGACGTGGCGCCTGTCAAGCTGATCAGTCGTTCGTTATAGTAAACGGATGACCCCCCAGCTCGGAGCCAGGATCGGGAGCGCGATCAAGCGGGAGCGCACGTCAGCAGGCCTGTCGGTATCCGAGCTCGCACGACGCTCGGGGGTCTCCAAGGCAACCGTGTCCCAACTCGAATCGGGCGGGGGAAACCCCAGCGTGGAGACCCTGTGGGCACTGGGGGATGCGCTCGGCGTGCCCTTCGCCCGTCTCGTGGACGAGGACGTCGAGCCCGTCACGCTGATCCGAGCCGCCGATGCTCCGCTCATCCGTTCGGCCAGCGCGGACTACGTGGCCGCGCTCCTCTCGGCCAGCCCTCCCCATGCACGGCGGGACGTGTACCTGATCCGGGCCGATCCCAGTGGTCCGAAGGTGTCCGCGCCGCATGTCCGGGGCACCGTCGAGCACGTGATCCTGGTGTCGGGGTCCGCGCTCGTGGGCCCGGAGGCGGCTCCGGTCGAGTTGTCGCCCGGCGATTACCTCAGCTACCCCGGCGACGCCCCGCACATCTTCGACGCCCAGCACGAGGGAACCACCGCGGTGCTCATCTCCGAGGTCAGATAGGCCGGCCGCCCCGAAGGTGACGCCGGGTATGCCTGCGGCCACGCGGCGGTAGACCGTCTCCGGTCAGCCCTCGGACTCGGCAGACGGCATCGCCGAGGTGGTCGAGGTGGTCGAGGTGGTCGTGGTGGCGACGACGGCGACCTCGGTCAGCGGCGGCAGATCGAAGGCCCAGCCCGCGGTGCCCTCGGGCCGGAGCATCGCACGCTTCGCCGAGTCGTCGAGCTGGACCGCCAGGACGATCTCGTACTCGCGGTCCGGCGACAGACGCGTGGTGGTGGAGGCCGCGGAACCCTCGCAGTCCGAGCTGACCGCCCGGGCATCGCGGGTCGCGCCACCGGACCGGAGCTCGGCGACGTCAGCGGGACCGAGCGAGGACCAACGATCCGGGCCCGACTCGGGGGAGGTGGCGATGCTCAGGGTGAGCTCCACGCCGCAGCCCGGAGTCCGCACCATCCCATCGATCCTCGCCGAACCGAGTTCGACGCCGTCCCGGTTCACCAGGGTGAACCACCGGCCGGGCGTGACGCTGACCGGTCGCCGGGGGCCGGGTTCGACGGTGGGGGAC
>NZ_JADDKI010000306.1:0-1438 GCF_015356725.1 Dietzia sp. SYD-A1 | reverse complement strand
AGCCCGCGTCGAGCGGAGGCGCCTCGGGGAAGCGCGCCCCGGCCGCGGAGACCGCCGCGGAGAACGCGGGCGACGACGCCGTCACGTTCGCCGACATGGGGCTCGACCCGGCCGTCGCCAAGGCGGTCAAGGACGTCGGGTACGAGGTCCCCTCGGGCATCCAGGCGGCCATCATCCCGCTGGTGATGGAGGGCCGCGACGTCGTGGGGTTGGCGCAGACCGGAACCGGCAAGACCGCGGCCTTCGCGCTGCCGATCCTCTCCCTCATCGACCCGTCGGTCAAGAGCCCGCAGGCGCTCGTGCTGGCCCCCACCCGCGAGCTCGCGCTGCAGGTCGCCGAGGCGTGCATCACCTATTCCGCCAACATGCCTCAGGTCAGCGTCCTGCCGATCTACGGTGGGCAGGCCTACGGGATCCAGCTCTCCGGTCTGCGGCGGGGGGCACAGATCATCGTGGGGACGCCCGGTCGGGTGATCGATCACCTGAAGAAGGGCACGCTCGACCTGTCGGGCCTGCGTCATCTCGTCCTCGACGAGGCCGACGAGATGCTCGCGATGGGCTTCCAGGAGGATGTCGAACGGATCCTCTCGGACACCCCGCAGTCCACCCAGGTCGCGCTGTTCTCGGCCACGATGCCGGCTGCCATCCGCCGGATCTCCCAGAAGTACCTCACCGACGCGGCCGAGGTGAAGGTCGCCTCGAAGACGGCCACGGCGCCGACCATCCAGCAGCGTTATGTGCTGGTGAACCACCGCGACAAACTCGACGCGCTGACGCGGATCTTCGAGGTCGAGGACTTCGACGCGATGATCCTGTTCGTCCGCACCAAATCGGCCACGGAGGAGCTGGCGGAACGTCTGCGGGCCCGTGGGTTCTCCGCGGCACCGATCAACGGCGACATCCCCCAGAACCTTCGCGAGCGGACCATCGAGGCGCTCAAGGACGGTCGGACCGACATCCTGGTGGCCACGGACGTCGCAGCGCGTGGTCTGGACGTGCCCCGGATCAGCCACGTGGTCAACTACGACATCCCGCATGACACGGAGTCGTACGTCCACCGGATCGGCCGCACGGGCCGCGCGGGTCGCAGTGGCCAGGCGCTGCTGTTCGTCACCCCGCGGGAACGGCGGTTGCTCTCGCAGATCGAGCGGGCCACCAGGCAGCCGCTGACGGAGATCCAGCTGCCGAGCGTGGACGACGTCAACGAGATGCGCATGGCCAAGTTCGCCCAGTCGATCACGGAGAGCCTGAACGACCCGAACCTGGCGATGTTCCGCCGCCTCGTGGAGGAGTACGCCGCCGAACACTCGGTCTCGATGGCCGACATCGCCGCCGCCCTCGCCACCCAGTCCAGGAACTCCGCCGACTTCCTCATGCGGGAGCCCGAGCGGCCGGCCCGGCGTGATCGGCAGGACGATCGCCGCGACCCCCGGCGGGA
>NZ_JADDKI010000305.1:0-6321 GCF_015356725.1 Dietzia sp. SYD-A1 | reverse complement strand
GTGGCACTCACGCCGGTCGCCCGGCCGTGCGTGCCGCGGCCGCGGTCCCCGTGAGTAGGAGCAACGCGGCGGTGGCGTAGGTGTCGATCACGCCGACGTCGAGGGCCCGCGCGAGCGCGGTCCCGCCCTCGGCCTTGCGTCGGACGAGGATCAGGCCGTCGCTGAGGAGGAAGACCGGGCCCGCCACGGCCAGCACCGAGGCCGCCGGCCCGGATCGGCGATCCACAGAGGTCGCCAGCGCCGACAGGGCCGCCAGCAGTCCTCCGTACGCGGCGAGCGGAGCGTTGGCCCGATCCTCGGACAGGAGAATCGCGCCGGCGGCGCCGGCCACCACCCCGTGGACCGCGGACTGGAGCGGCTTGAATCTCAGCCCGGACCGGAGCATCAGCCCGCCGAGCGCGAGATGGCCCACCCCGAACGCCGCCGCGCCCGAGACCAGGCGCGCCTTCGACCGGCTCGCATGTCCGCCCCCGAGCATGAGGATCACGTCGCCGGTGGTGTACGCCGCGCCGGTGACCGACAGCAGCATGGTCGCGAGCGGCCCGAGACCGCCGACTCCCGGTCGCCCAGCTCCCTCACCCCGAGCTCCGTCCCGCAGCGCGATGGCCAGCGCCGCCGGGACGATGAGCGGCTTGCAGAGCTTCTCCAGTGGGCCGAACCCGGTCGCCTTGGCGAGCTCCGTACCCGCGGCGGCGGCGAGGAACGCGGGACCCTCCGGGCGGGAGGTGTCCATGAGCGACAGCACCCGCTCGCTCAGTGCCCGCGTCATGACGGAGGGGAAGGTCATCGTCGTCTTCTCGGTTGTGCTGTTCCGTGCCCTCATCCATCCGTTTGCCATGTCACTCCAGTCCCAGGTCGGTCAGGCCGAGCAGGGCGCGGTAGTCCACGCCCTCGGCCCGGATCACGTCATCGGCGCCGGTGGCACGGTCGACGACGGTCGCCACGCCCACCACCTCGGCGCCCGCCTCCCGCAACGCGGTCACCGCGGTGAGCGGGGAGTTACCGGTGGTCGTGGTGTCCTCGACCACCAGGACCCGCTTCCCCACGATGTCCGGACCCTCGATCCGGCGCTGCATCCCGTGCTTCTTCGCTTCCTTCCGCACGACGAAGGCGTCGATCGGCCGACCCGGCGCGTGCATGATGGCGGTCGCGACGGGGTCCGCCCCGAGGGTCAGCCCGCCCACGGCGTCGAAGTCCCAGTCCGCGGTCAGCTCGCGCAACAGACGTCCGATCAGCGGGGACGCCTCGTGGTGCAGCGTCGCGCGGCGCAGGTCCACGTAGTAATCGGCCTCCCGGCCGGAGGAGAGGGTGACGCGGCCGTGCACGACCGCGAGCTCGGCGACCAACTCGGCCAGTCGGGTTCTGGCCGCCGGATCGACGGTGGCGGGGGTGGGCATCGGGCTCCTCTGATCGGCGGGCGGGACGGTGATCGGTCTCGGAGTCGACTCTAGACGCGGGCCACGAGATCACCACGCGAAGAGGGACGGGCCGGTCGCGTGATGCGACCGGCCCGTCCCTCTTCATCACGTGGCCTGATCGGGTCTCAGGCCGTACCGTCTGTCACTCGTCGATAGGCGGCTCCGGCTCCGGCTCGACCGGCGGCTCCGGATCGACGGGATCGGTGCCACTGCTCCCCAGCGACCCGAGGGACCCGCTCCCGAGGCTGCCGGTGTTCTCGGGGACGACGACCGGCGGCGGCCATCCGTCCTCGAACGTGGACCAGGCGTACAGCTGACCGCTGCCCTGCGCGGCCGCGGAGTCGGTCCCCTGGGCGCACATGGTGAAGAAGCCGATCAGATCCTCGCCGCGGGGCTGGGTGGCCGGCGGCCCGAGCGTAATGGTCCGGTTGACCGTCTGACCGTTGGTCATCTGGAAGGACCCGGTCGTGCCGTACAGTCCCTCGACCTTGGCCCGGGTGTTCTGCTCGGTGATGCGCGAACGGAGCTGGACGGCCTCACTCGCCATATCCCCCAGGCTGCCCTGCGGGAAGAACTGGGTGAGCGGCCACAGGGGCATGGTGATGGTCGAGCCGGACGCCGTGATGCTGACCATCTCCGCCCGGACGTTCTGGTAGCGCGAGTAGTACTCGGCCGACATCTCGACGACGGGGGCCGTCGAGACCGTGCCACCGGGCCGGGCACCCGCGACCGTGTCCTGGTTGGGCGCCTCGCAGAAGACGGTGAAGCCGAGGTTGTTGGTCATCGATACCTGGACGGTGCCCGCGGCCCGGTCGACGTTGACGATGTCGACGGTCATCCCCGGGTTGTTGACGACGACGGTGCGGCCGTCACCGTTGTCACCGGGAACGACGGTCACGGTGTTCTGCGCGGCCGCGGTCCCGGCCATGCCGAGAACCATGAGGGCGCTCGCGGACGCCGCTGTGAAGCCCTTGAGGGCGCGTGAGGTGGACATGAGTCTCCTTGAGAATTCGGTCTGAAGGGGGTTACGAGCCGACGGAGCCGGCACCGAGGCTTCCCGTCGTGCTGGGGTCGGGCGCCGGGTTCGGGTCCTCGATGTCCTCGAGACCGATGTAGAGGAACCAGTCGTTGGTCACCATGTTGCGGCACATGAACACCGCGGCGGCCCTCCATTCGCCACGGTCGCCGGTGGCCGGGACACCGAGCGGGGCCGTGTAGTCCACGGTGCCACCGGCCGGGACGGTGAACTGGAGCGCGTTGTTCACCCGGGGGTCACCCGTGCGTCCGGCGACCCGTGCCTCGTTGTGTGCCTGCCGCGGTCCGGCCTCCGCCGAGCCGATGGCGCTGCCCGCAGGGAAGATGTCGAGGGCCGACCCGAAGGACACCAGGTCGCCGTTGGCGTTGGTGTCGGTGGGGCCGGTGAACACCCGGGTCCGGTAGTACTCCCGGACCTCCTCGGCCGCCGCGGCGGTGGTCACCTGGCCGTAACCGAGCGCCGTGTTCTGACCTCCGATGTTGAACTGGGGGACCTCACAGCGGAAGTTCGCATCGGTGGTGTTCTGGATCGATCCGGTGATCGTCGTGGGCGCCTCCCCCTTGTCGTTGACCGTGACGACGAGGGAGGTGTCGTCGACCTTGATGACGTAGCCGCCGGGGTTGCCGCCGGGCACCTGGGCGAGCGCGGGGGCCGCGCCGGCCACGAGAGCCAGTGCGGCAGCCGCAGCGACAGCCCCGCGCACTGCTGTGGTGGTGGTTGAGATCATTCTTCACTGCTCCTGTCGTACCGGCCATCGTGGAGAGACCGGGGTCCTATCGGATTGCTCTGGTCGCGGTCTGACCGCGGGGGTGACTGTCAGCTGCCGAGGCCGGCGCTGCCGAGGCTGCCCGTCGAGGTATTGGTCGCGTAGTTGGGCTTCACGCCCCCCTCGTACGCGTGGAAGGCGTAGCGCTGGCCGGCGATGGTGCAGGTCATGAACACGCCGGTCTGGAAGTCCGCGCGCTGACCCTCGACAGGATGATCGAGACGGACGTTCTGCTCGAACGCCGAGGTGGCGGGGATGGTGATGTTCGTCCCGAAGACGCCGTAGTGGCCGGCGAGACGCGCCTGCTCGAGGGCGGCCTCGTTCTGGTTGAGGGCGTCCCACTCCGGATTGAAGAACTCCGCAGCACTTCCGGCCTGGACCTGGGCCGATCCGAGGCCGATGTTCTGCGCGCCACCCGCGGCGGACGGGAGATTGAGGGTGAGATCAGCGAGCTCGGAGAGCGGGTACTGCGTGAAGTAGTCGATCGACCGGGCCACGACCTCGGCGGTGGTGACCGTCGCCGCCGGCCCGCCATCGATACCGGTGCAGTTGAGGTTGGTCCCGGTGTTGTTCTGCATCACGACCCGGACGGTCCCGGCCGCCTGGTCGAGGGGGTAGACGGCGAGTTGGATCTGCGTGTTGTCGACCGGATACACCGTGGTGCGGGGGTTGTTACCCGGGATCTGGGCAGTGGAGGCCGGCGCCGCGGCGGCGACGAACGCCGCGGCTAGTCCGAGCGCCGCGATTCTGGCTGAAGGGTGCCACGTACGTGCCATGGATCGTTCTCCTTAACATTGGCTTAGATCTGGATGAAGTCGGATCCCGGGCCATCGGGGGCGACGACCGGCCTTCGTCTCAGATAGGTAGTCCCGGCAAGTGTGACATGGCGCACAGCATTGTCACAGCCGCCTTATTATTTAGATCCGATAACACTTCGCCCCAATTTTCCCTAGTTGCACTACTGACCCGTCCTTAACAAATTGGACACATTTCGGTACGCGTGTCCTTTGCCTGCGGTTTTGACGACGGTCAGCGACCGGGCCAGCGTTTCGGCGAATAAGCACCTCGTCCAACTAAGACGTCGTATACCGTTGGTACTCCCTAGTGGTTTATGTCACACTTCCCCTGTCACGACGTTCGCTCAGCAGACGAACAGACAACCCGAACGCCCATACCGGGCCGCCGAACGGCCCTCAGCGCCACCCGTCGCACGGCGCTGATGACCACAGAGATAAAGGACTCCCCATGATGTTGACACGCGCTACGGCGCTGGTGGCCGGAGCCACCCTGCCGCTGGCCACCGCCATCGCCCTCGCCCCGGCGGCCACGGCCCAGAACTCACCCACCACCACCGGGACGGTCGAGGTCACCTACACCTGCACTCCCGACAACGCTCTGAACATCGGGGGCGTGAACACCTGGACCAACACGGTCGAGGTCACCTACCCCACGTTCGTCTCTCCGGGCGAGTTCTTCGAGGTCTCGATCCAGCCGGGGCCGATGCAGCCCAACACGGTGCGGGTCGGCCGGATCACCTACGACATCCAGGCGCCGAGCAACGCCGACTACCGCACCCAGACGCTGACGAGCGGCGCCACCGGGATCACCGCCGGCAGCCCCTCGCTGGCCGAGGTCAGCCCGACGACCAAGGCGACCCAGGCGGGGTCCAACACCGTTCGGATCTGGGGTGGACAATCCGCCCGCTACGGGACGAACACCGGCACGTCCATCAACACCGGCCTGCAGAAGAACAACAACCTGTCGTTCCAGCTGCCCGAGGTCACCTTCAGCATGCGCGCACCGAACACCCCCAGCCAGCAGATCGTCTTCGGGCTGCCCGGGGCCGGAGCCGCCGCCGCCACCGATGCGGCGTCGACCCAGTTCCAGTACACCCGCGGAACCACGGCGGGTGGCACCGGCACCACCGGCGCCCAGGTGGAGTGTGCCGCCAGTGCCAATGCGGCCGCCCTCACCACCACCACGATCACCAACGCCCCGTGGGTCCCCTTCCAGTGGAACACCAACCTGAACGTCCAGGCCCAGCCCGGCGCGCTCGACGAGGATTCGCTCGCGGTCAACGTGGTGACCTCCTTCCAGCGGCCCTCGAACAACTTCCCCGCCGGCACGATGGTCACGATCCTCCGTGACGGCGTCGAGGTCGGGCAGGTCGAGATGCCGGGGTCAGGCACCACCGTCGCCTTCGCGGACGACATCCCCCGTACGGCCGACACGCAGGTGTACCGCTACACGGCCGTGTTGAACAACCAGGACACACTGGGCGACACCTGGGTCGGAACCACCGCGACCTCGTCTCCCGTCATCGTCGCCGGCACCAACCCCGGAGCGGGCGGAGGCGGCACCGGCTCGCTGGACCCCGGCTCCGTCATCAACCCGATCGACTCGGCCATCGGCGGCTCCCTCACCGCGGGCCTGTCCGGATCGGTCGGATATGACGTCGCGCCGCTGTCGAGCCCGACCGTCACGGGCCTGCTGAGCTCCGCGAGCTGACACACCCCGCACAATCGAGAGGACCCGTCCGCGCCTGATGCGCGGACGGGTCCTCTCGTCGCGGTAGGTCAGTCCCGGATATCCGGGGGCAACCGGAGGCGAGCGGTCTGTTCGACGTCCGGGTCCACACCCGGGCGCTCCCGGCCGGTACCCGTCGCGTCGCTTCCGCCGGACGCGGCCTGTTCGTCCTCCGGGTCCGCGCGCCGGTGCTTGCCGCTGCCGGCCCGGGACGGCACAGGCGTCACCTCGGGCCGCAGCCAGACCGGGGTCTGATCGTCAGCGGGCTGGGCGTGGCGACCCCCCGTTCCCGAGTCGAGGTCCGACCCGCCGTCGATGCGGGCCGCGTCGAAACGCTCGACCTCGGTATGGATCTCGTCCTCGTCGTCCTGAGACCCGAGCGGCTTGATCCCCGACCCTCCCGTGGTCACGCCCGCGGCGAGTGGAGGGACCGAAGCGTCCTCGGGATAGGCCTGGCCGACACCGCGGGTCGGGCGTGACAGCGGCGGGCGCTCGGGCAGGTGATCCGCGGCCACGTCGCCGCGAGCCGGGACCGGCCCGGAGGGTTCCATGATCTCGGCGAAGGGATCCGGTTC
>NZ_JADDKI010000030.1:0-18693 GCF_015356725.1 Dietzia sp. SYD-A1 | reverse complement strand
CCACACCGGGACCCGTCGCCGCGGCGGGAGCACCCCGACGACTGATCGTCGTCTCCGCACCCGATCCCGACTCCTACGCGGTCGATCTGGCCGCCCGGTGCCGACGGGCACTGTTCTTCGTCACCCGCCGCGACGCGGTCGAGCAGTTGCGCGCCTCGATCGCCGCCACCGGCGTCCCCGCGGCCGGAGTGGCGGGTTCCGCCTCCCCCACCAGGCGCGCCGGTGCATTCGCCGATCTCGCCTCGGGCAACGTCCGGGTCCTGGTGAGCACCGACCTCGCCGGGCGCGGACTCGACCTCGACCGGATCGGCCACGTCATCCACGTCGGCCCGCCGCATTCCGTCGAAGATCTCGTCCACCGCTCAGGCCGCACCGGGCGGGGGGACGACACCGCCGGGGTGGTGGCGGCGGTGGTCAGACCGTCTGAGGTCGCCAGGATCAGTGCGCTCGCGCGCGAGGTGGGCATGACCGTCGAGGTCGTCGACCCCACCGGACCACGCGCCGATGCTCTGCTCGACGACCTCTTCGGGCCGGAGATCACGCCACCCCGGCGCCGGCGGGAACCCGCTCCCCCGGCGCGGTCCCGACGGCCGGCCCGGTCCCGGGTGCACCGCCCCAAGAAGAAGCCACGTACGTGACCGGGAGCGGTCGCACACCCGACGTCGTACTCCTGCCCGAGGCCCTCTGGCGCGCGCTGGCATTCCGGCATACCGGGGCCGTGGATTCGGCGACCGGAGATCACCTCGAGCGACGACGACGAGGTGAGCCCCACCCGGTCGCGGACTTCCTCTTCACCTACTACCGGACGAGCGTCGCCACCGTCCGTCGCTGGCACCCCGGCCCCGGCATCATCCTGGAGAACGCCCACCTGACCGAGCGGGTCGACTGGCGCCACTACGAGCGGGCCTCACTCCACGGCCGGACCGGTCTGATCGTAAACCCCGAATCCGTCCTGGCCCGCTGCGCCCCGCGGATCGCGCGAGCACGCGCGATCGTCGAGGCCACCGCCTCGAGGCCCGGTGCCATGGGGTGCTTCGGTCTCCACGAATGGGCCATGCTCTACCGCAGTGGAGACCACGACGTCCGCCACCGCCAGATCCCTCTACGGGTGCCGCACTCGCGCATCGATGAGGTCGTCGAGGAATCCCGGCTTCGTTGCACACACTTCGACGCACTTCGGTTCTTCACCGAGCCGGCCGTCCCCCTCAACCG
The DNA here is from genome assembly GCF_015356725.1 of Dietzia sp. SYD-A1. NCBI lineage: Bacteria > Bacillati > Actinomycetota > Actinomycetes > Mycobacteriales > Dietziaceae > Dietzia > Dietzia sp. SYD-A1. Next base: position 17,481 of record NZ_JADDKI010000030.1, on the reverse strand, counting down.
GCACGCGCTCTCCCGCGAGGCGCAGGTCCGACACGAGCAGCCGGCCTGTCTGCACTCCGGCATGGATCTCTACTCGCACGTCGCGGCCATGGAGGCCGGTGCGCCTGGCGAGCTCCTGCGAGACACGCTGGTCGCCGCATTCGACGCCCGCGAGGTCGACATGAGGTCCTCCCCGTATGACCTCTCCGCCTGGGGACTGGATCCGATCCCGGTGGAGTCGCCCGAGGGCCGTGCGATGTTCGTCGCCCACCAGCGTGCGTGGGTACGACGGACACAGGCGCTACGGGCCCGCTTCCTGAAGGCGGTCCGGCGCCTGGAGTCGTCGAGACCGGACCCGTCGGTCGACAGCGACGGACGACCCGTCAGGCGGGAACCGCACCGAACAGCCGCTGGGCGACCCCGGTGATCACGCTGCCGAGTTCGGTGTAGGCGTCGTCGTCGGCGGTTGCCGTTCGGAGCACCAGGCCCATCGTCCGGCCGGGGGCGGGCTCGCGGAACCTGGCCACTCCGAGTCCTGGGTCGCGGCTCTCGGACACCACTGCGGACTCCGGAACGATCATCACCCCGAGTCCCCCCGCGACGCATCTCACCGCGGTGGTCAGGGACGCCGCGCGCGACCCGCCGCGGCCCAGGATCGGAGCCGAGACCCGCCGACACAGGTCCACCGTCTGGTCGCGCAGGCAGTGCCCCTCGTCGAGCATGAGGAGGGGCAGATCCACGAGCGCCTCCAAGGAGAGGTCCTCCCGCCCGTCGAGCGGGTGGCCGGCCGGGACGAGGAGCGCGAACGGCTCGGTGTACAGCGGCATGCCCGCCGCGCCCGCCGCGTCTGTCGGCAGGGCCATGATCGCCACGTCGAGCGCACCCGATCGCAGCTGCTCGAGCAGTCGCGCGGTCTGGTCCTCGACGATCCGCGGCCGCAGATCCGGGAAGCGGTCGGTAAGAGCGGGAAGAAGCCCCGGCAGCAGGTACGGGGCGGCCGTGGGGATCACACCGATTCGGACGTCCCCCGACATCGGGCCGCCGCTGCCCGCGGCGATGTCGGCCACGGCGTCCATCGCACCCACCGCCGCCCGCGCGAACGGGAGGAGTTGGTGCCCGACCGGTGTGACGAGCACGGTCCTGGTGCTGCGTTCGACCAGATGGACCCGCAACCCCTCCTCCAGTGTCGCGAGGGCCTGGGAGAGGGAGGGTTGACTCATTCCCAACTCCTCAGCTGCACTTCGGAAGTGAAGGCGTTCCGCGACGGCGAGGAACACCCTGAGCTGCGTCACGCTCGGAACGAACCGCTGATTGGCCATGTCGATGAGTGTAGAGCGATCGATAGCCCGCCGTCGATGATTATTTGCTCCCCCCTATAAGTGATCTTGGCCTCATTAGGCTTTACCTCTTACCGGATGTCCGGCATAGTCTCTGCTGCCCGTTGAATGACGGCCACCAACTTCAGGAGGACACATGGCTATTCTCACCATCGGTGACCAGTTCCCCGACTTCACTCTCACCGCGCTCAAGGGCGGGGACCTCCAGCAGGTCAACGCCCAGCAGCCCGAGGACTACTTCGAGACGATCACCAACCAGTCCTACGCCGGCAAGTGGCGCGTGATCTTCTTCTACCCGAAGGACTTCACCTTCGTGTGCCCCACGGAGATCGCCGCGTTCGGCAAGCTCGACGAGGACTTCCAGGACCGCGACACGCAGATCCTCGGCGGTTCCATCGACAACGAATTCGCGCACTTCAACTGGCGCGCGACCAACGACGAGCTCAAGGGGGTGCCGTTCCCGCTCCTGTCCGACATCAAGCACGAGCTGATCCGTGAGCTCGGTGTGGAGAACGCGGACGGGGTCGCCGACCGGGCCACCTTCATCGTCGACCCGGACAACGTCATCCAGTTCGTCTCCGTGACGCCGGACGCCGTGGGCCGCAACGTGGACGAGGTGCTCCGGGTGCTCGACGCGCTCCAGTCGTCCGAGGTCTGCGCCTGCAACTGGCAGAAGAACGACCCGACGAAGAACATCAACAAGATGGACATGCTGCAGGAGGGGATCAAGTGAGCATCGAGAACCTGAAGTCCGGACTCCCCGAGTTCGCGAAGGATCTCAAGCTCAACCTCGGCTCACTGGCGCGTTCCACCGAGCTGACCCCTCAGCAGCTGTGGGGCACCTTCCTGGCCACCGCCGCGGCGACCCGGTCGGAGACCGTGTTGTCCGAGATCGCCGATGAGGCGCGCGAGCACCTGACCGAGGAGGCGTTCAACGCCGCCCTGGGCGCCGCGTCCATCATGGCCATGAACAACGTGGTCTACCGCGCCAAGGAGTTCCTGGGCGACGACTACACCCAGGTCCGGATGGGCCTGCGGATGAACATCATCGCCAACCCTGGCGTGGAGAAGGCAGACTTCGAGCTCTGGTCCATGGCCGTCTCGACCATCAACGGCTGCGAGAACTGCACCGCCGCGCACGATGACGTCATCCGCAAGGAGGGCATCACCAAGGAGCAGGCCTGGGAGGCCGTCAAGATCGCCGGCACCGTGGCCGGGGTCGCTCAGGCTGTGGAGATCCACGCCAACGTCTGACACCCCGTTCCGGACACCGGAGACAGAGCCCCGTCGACATCCTCGACGGGGCTCTGTCGTGTGACCTGCCTTTCCCCTGAAGTGCCTCTCCCAAAAACGCCGTGGCGGGACTAGGTTCGGACGCGGATAAGTGGAAATATCATTCACACCAGTTCCGCGCCACCGAACCGACGAGAGATGGAGATGCCATGACCACCGGAGGCACACCGCCGCAGGGCGGGTACCCGAACGATCCGAACGGCCCCGGCCCCACCCACCAGAGCTGGGGCGGGGAGCCATACGGAGCCCAGGGTGACGCCCAGGGCTTCGGTCAGCAGCCCTACGGGGGCCACGGTTACGGGGACGCCTACCCCCAGTCCGGCCCGGCAGACGGGACGATGATGTCCGGCAAGGTGTCCGCGACCGACGCCATCGGCGCGGGCTGGCAGATGTTCAAGAACAATCCCCTGCCGTGGGTCCTGATCATGCTGATCATGTTCGTCGCCAACGGCGTGGGGAGCTGGATCCAGAACTCGCAGTCGGAGTCGGTGGCGTTCCTGGGCTCGATCCTCACGATCGCGGTGAGCCTGGTGTTCCAGGCCTTCCTCATCCGGGGCGCCCTGCTCGAGGTCGACGGCCACAAGCCGGAGATCGGCGACTTCTTCAAGCTGCACAATTTCGGGGCGTTCGTCCTCGCGGCGATCCTCGTGGCCATCGCGACGACCATCGGGTTCATCCTGCTGATCATCCCCGGGATCGTGGTCGCGTTCTTCCTCTACTGGACTCTCCACTTCGTCGTGGACCGCAACATGACCGCCATCGACGCGATGAAATCCAGCGTCAACGCGATCAAGTCCGATGCCGGCAACCTCTTCGCCCTCGCCCTGCTCAACATCCTCATCGTCATCGCCGGTGCCCTGGCCCTGCTCGTCGGGTTGCTGGTGGCGGCCCCTGTCGCCGCCCTGGCATCCGTGTACGCCTATCGCACCATCACCGGTCCGAGCGACTTCTCGCGCATGGCCACCAGCGCGGTCTGATCGCCGCGTCCCGTGCACTCGCGGGCGACCGGTGACCCGCCCCCACGGGAACTGCCCCCGACGATTCCGTCGGGGGCAGTTCTCGTGTGCACGGCGCCAGCCCTCTCCCACTGGTGGATCGGGGATCACTCGTCGGAGGCGTCCCGGGCCGCAGCGGGCTCGTTCTCATGGGCCATCGCCCGTCGGACAGCCCAGATCGTCGCGGCGAACGCCACCAGGGCCAGCGGCCACCCCATGGCTATCCGCGCGGCCCCGAGCCAGTTGACCTCGTCGTTCAGGTAGAGCGCGTACTGCAGGACGGCACGGATCGCGAAGAGCCCGGCCCAGATCCAGGTGGCGATGGCGTACCACCGTCGCGCATGCGGGTTCCGACGCCACGCCATCCCCCTACCGTCGATCAACCCCCAGATCACGCCGACGAGTGGCCAGCGCACGAGCGCGGACAGCGCGAACGCCCCGCCGTACACCGCCTGCGTGATGATGCCGTAGAGGAAGTACCCCTTCGCGTCGCCTGTCCGCCAGGCGATCAGCACACCGATCGCGACACCGATGAACCCGGAGATCGCCGGCTGGGGGTTCTCCCGTCTGACCAGGGACCATGCCAGCATGGCGACCGCCACACCGAGCGCGGCCCAGATCGCCACCGTCAGCCCCCAGAACCCGTTGACCGGGACGAAGGTCAGGATCGGGATCGAGGAGTAGACGAGCCCGCGGACACCGCCCATCTGCTCGAGAAGCGAGGCGTCCGGGTCACCGAACGCGGACTTCCGCTCAGGTGGCGTGTCCACGGCGGGGGCGTCCCCGGTGTTCTCGGTGGAGGCCTGATCCCCCGCGCGTTCAGACTCGGTCACGCTTCTCCTCCGCGTCCCGCGCCCGGTTGTCCGCTGAGCAACTCGTAGCGTGGATTGAACATGATCTTCTGGCCGGAGCGGACGCCGATGCGGCCGGTCACCTTGATGAACCGGCCGGTGTCGATTCCCGGAATCGATCGACGCCCCAGCCAACAGACGTCGACAGCCCCCGTGCCGTCGTAGACCTCCGCGGTCACACCCAGGAACTGCTCTCCCCCGCCGGACAAGACCGTGCGCACCCGCCCGACCAGAGTCACCAGTTCACCTCGCTGCGCACTCTCGACGGGCGAGCTGCAGAGTCCCTGCACCCGCCCGGCCAGGTCCACGGCGTCGAGGGACTCGAGCGGCGCGGTCAGGCGGGACGAGAGTCCTTTGAACATCCGCGTGACGGACATGGCTTGCCTCTCAGCGCGTGGGCGGGGTCAGAGGTCGTCGGAGGTGCGGAGTCGGTCCATGGCGCCGGCGTCTCTGCGCGGGGGCGACCCGGGCTGCTGCTGGGCCTTGCCCGGTGACGGTGTTGACGGCGGGGCCTGGGGAGACGAGGGGGCCTGGGACTGTGCGGCCTGGGCCTGGTTGTGTGCGGCCTGGGGCCGGACCTGCGGCGCGGCCTGACCCTGCTGACCCGCCGCCATCTGCTGCTGGTAGGCCTGCGCCTGCTGCTGCGCCGCGAGTTGCGACTGCGCCTTGACCAGCGCCTGCTGGATCTCGTCGGGGATGGTCAGGGGCAGCGCCTCGCGGACCGGCATCGGCCCGTCACCACGGTTGATCATGAGGTGCGCGAAGACCTCCCGGCCCTCCTCTGCGGCCTGCTCGGCCAGCTCCGGGGTGGCCATGATGCGCACCTCGGCGGTCCACCTGCGCCCGTCGACCCCGATGGCGCGGAAGACGGCGCCCGGCATCGCGGCGACCAGTTCACGACCCCACGGGCCGTCGACGACGGTCACCTCCGCTCCCTGCGCCTCGAGTTGCTCCCGCATGCCCGCGACCATGGTCCGCCACTGCCCTGCGGACTTCGGCGCGGCGAAGGCGCGCGGGATGACCCGGGAGACGGAGGTCACCACGTGGAATTCCGGCTGACCGTTCGGGTCCAGCGCGACGTTCAGATCGCGCCCCTTGGGGACGCCGATCACCAGGGAACCGAGATCGATGTGTCCGTAACCGAGGTCGGTGTAGTACCGCGCCACGTCCCCGACCGAGGAGCGGTCGTGTGGACCGGTCGTGGACGGTGCGGAGTCCGCGGGCTCCGCGGGGGCGGCGGCGACGCGGTCCCCGGTCACCGACTTCTTGCGTCCGAACATGGTCGAATCCTCTCCGCGTACGACCCGGTCCCGGACGGGACCGTGCCTCTTGACGCTACCCAACGTCGGATGGCGCCGGTCAGGCCAGGCGGTGGTGACCGCCGGTCGACCCGTGACCCCGGTCGCCCCGGGCGGTCTGATCGAGCTCGTCGACCTCGAGGACCTCCCAGAGTTCGACCCTCTGGATGAGCAACTGTGCGATCCGGTCTCCGCGGCCGATCCGCACCGGCTCGGACGGATCGAGGTTCACGAGGTTGACCTTGATCTCGCCCCGGTATCCCGCATCGACGGTCCCCGGGGCGTTGACGATCGAGAGACCCGCACGCGCGGCGAGCCCGGATCTGGGGTGGACGAGTCCCGCGTATCCGTCCGGGATGGCCACGGAGACCCCCGTGCCCACCAGTGAACGATGTCCGGGCTCCAGCACGAGATCCTCGGCGGAGTAGAGATCGATACCCGCGTCCGAGGGGTGGGCGCGGGACGGCACCGGGAGGCCCGTGTCCAACCTCCGTAGACGCAACGGCCCGCCTCCGGAGGAGTGATCCGGGTTGTTCATCGCTGTCCGCCCTCCTGCCGGGCTGAGCCCGGGTGATGGATAGTCTTGATCTCGTGACCGAAGATGATCTCCGACCGTCTCCCGACCGTGTCCCGCGTCCCGTTCACTCGGAACGATTGCGGGTACCGGGATGGTGGTGGCTCGTGCTGGCCGCCGTCACCGCCCTCGTCGTCGCGGTGGCCTCGATCCTGGGCGCCCCGTGGTGGCTGTGGCTCCTGTGCGTGGTCGTGCCCGCCCTGTTCGCCTGGCTCTTCATCACGGTCGGTCGCGAGAGTATCGAGGTCGAGTCCGACGGTCAGGGCGGAGGAACCCTCTATGCGGGCCGGGCGCGTCTGCCGTTCGAGGCGATCGCGCGCAGCGCCGTCGTGCCCGCGACCGCGAAGCAGGCCGCGATGGGCCGTCAGCTCGACCCGGAGGCGTTCGTCGTACATCGCGGTTACGTCCCCACCATGGTGATCGTCGTTCTGGACGACCCGCTGGACCCCACGCCCTACTGGCTGATCAGTACTCGCGACCCGGAGGGCCTCGCGGCCGCCCTGCCGGACACGCGCTATAGCTGAACGATCAGCCGGCGCAGTCCACGCAGATCGGCAGACCGTCCCTCTCCTCGGCGAACCGGCTGCGGTGATGGACGAGGAAACACTCGCCGCAGGTGAACTCGTTGTCCTGCTCGGGGATCACACGGACGGTGAGTTCCTCCCCCGAGAGGTCCGCCCCGGGGAGCTCGTAGGACTCGGCGGTGTCCGTCTCGTCGACGTCGACCTCGCCGGTGGCACCCTCCGCCCTTCGGGCCTTGAGTTCCTCCAGCGAATCGCCGGCCAGCTCGTCGGCTTCGGTCCGGCGGGGTGCGTCGTAGTCGGTTGCCATGTGTCTCTTCTCTAGCGGTCTGGTGACGAGGGGCGGACGGTGCGATCGTGGACCGACCGGCGCCCGCATATTAGCGGAATCCAGCAGGGATTTCATCCGCGCTGGCGGGCCGTGTCCCCGCCGGGCCCCCGGTCGCGCGGCGATTACAGTGATGGAGCGGACCCGGGCCGGGCTCCGACACCGTTTCCCCTGCAGGAAAGGCCCTCATGGTCGTCCACCTCAGCGCCCAGGCGACTCCCAGTCCGACCCCCGCTCGGGGGTTCGGTCGGATGCGCAGCCCCTACGTCCTGTTCGTGGTGGCCGCGCTGGTCCTCGGGTGTCTCGTGTGGGTGACCGCCCTGAGGGGGAGCGATGCGGCGACACAGGCCGCCGCCTGCCCGGTGACGCCGGCCGCGCAGGAGGCGGGCCTGGAGGAGCAACCCGCCGGTGCGCTCGACTCCGTCGAGCCGGCCGTGCTGTCGGACACGAGGATCCGGGTGCTCAACGCGAACGGGCAGAGCGGGCAGGCGGGCGCGGTCGCCGCCCAGCTCGCCGAGCGCGGATTCCAACCGGTGGGGGCCGACGCCACCGGCAATGACCCCATCTACGCCCAGAATCTGGAGTGCCACGGCCAGATCCGGTACGGGGAGGCCGGCCAGGCGAGCGCGCGCTCGCTCTCGCTCGCGGCGCCGTGCATGCAGTTGGTGTCCGACGGGCGGACCGATCCGTCGGTGGACCTGGTGCTCGGGACGATCTTCTCCCGGTTGTCGGACTCGGCCGAGAGCGTCGGGGCCCTCGACGAGCTGAAGCTGGGGCGTCAACCGATCTCCGCCGAGCTGGACGCGGCGCGCTCGGTCAACTGCTGACGGGGTCCCCGAGGGCCTCGAGCGCGGCCAGGAGTTCCTCCGCCACACCGGGCGCGGCGGCGACGGTGGGGACCTCGTCGTCGGCGGCGACCCTCACCATCGCGCCGGCCTCGGCCGCGATCAGCGCCCCGGCCGCGTGGTCCCACGGCTTGAGGCAGCGCTCGAAGTAGGCGTCGACGCGGCCGGTGGCGACCATGCACAGGTCCAACGCCGCGGAGCCACACCGCCTGATGTCACGGATGGTCGGGAGAAGGGCCGCGACCGTCCGCCCCTGCTCCGCACGGATCTCCGCATCGTAGGAGAACCCGGTGCCGACGAGCGCCATCGACAGATCGTCACACGATGACGCGGCGAGTTCGGTGACCGTTCCCGCGGCGGATCGGAGGCTGGATCCGCGGCCGACCGCTGCGGTCCAGGTCTCACCGGTGACGATGTTGTGCACCGCCCCCGCGACCACCACCCCGTCGACCTCGGCGGCCACGGAGACGGCCGTGAAGGGGATCCCGTAGAGGAGGTTCACGGTGCCGTCGACCGGATCCACCACCCACCTGACCACACCCCGTCCCGTGGCCGCGGGCTCCTCGCTGACCTCCTCGCCGCCCTCCTCACCCAGGACCCGGTCGCCCGGCCGCTCGGTGCTCACCAGCTCGCGCAGGTGCCGCTCGACGGTGGTATCGATGACGGTGACCGGGTCGGTCGCCGAACTCTTGGCGCGTGGATCGAGCCCCGAGGAGTCGAACCGCTCCAGCATCCGCCGGGCGACGCCCCCGCCCGAGACCGCGAGCCGCTCCGCGAACACCCTCAACTCGTCGACATCCACCGGGTGGTCTCGTCCGGCGAGGCCCTCCACCGTCTGCTCCGACACTTCCTCTCCCCTCGTCGTCTCCGAATGGCCCGGCCCCCCGGCGCACCGGACGGATACTCTGACGAACGGGTGCTCGCCCGCCCCCATCGTGCCCCGCCGGCCCGGTGGTCTCCAACCCTCGGCCGTGACCCCGCGGCCCGTCCCACGGGAGCCAGAGATGCCGACCACCAGCCCCTCCGAGCGCACCCAGGAATCGGACACCCCCACCGGCGTGGGGGTGGACGTCGGTGGCACCGGGATCAAGGTCGGCCGGGTCGATCTGGGCACCGGCGAGCTCGTCGGCGACCGGCTGACACGCCCCACCCCGCAGCCGGCGACACCGGACGCCGTCGCCGGGGTCATCCGCTCGATGGTCGAGGAGCTCGGGTGGGACGGACCGGTGGGCGTGGCGCTACCCAGCGTCATCCACGACGGGATCGCGCGGATCGCCCACAACATCGACGGCTCCTGGGTGGGGTGCGACCTCGTCGCACTGTTCGCCGAACACCTCCCGGGGCGCCCGGTGGTGATGCTCAACGACGCCGACGCCGCGGGGATCACGGAGGTGCACTACGGCGCCGGCGAGGGTGTGGACGGCCTGGTGATCCTCCTGACCTTCGGCACGGGCATCGGGTCGGCGCTGCTGCTGAACGGTCATCTGATCCCCAACACGGAGTTCGGGCACCTTCTGGTCCACGACATCGACGGTCGGGGGGTCGACGAGGCCGAACACCTCGCCTCCGCGGCGGTGCGGCATCGTGACGGGCTGACCTACGAGCAGTGGGCACCGCACGTGTCCAACGTCCTGCGGTCCCTCGAGGACCTGCTCTGGCCGCGCGCCTTCGTCATCGGGGGCGCGATCAGCGAGGCCGCCGAGGAGTGGTTCCCGCTGCTGGAGAACCGTACCCCGGTTCGCGTGGCGGTCCGACGTGGCGACGCCGGGATCATCGGGGCCGCCCTGTACGCGGCGGCGAGCACCGGACTGCTGGACCTGGACGCGACGGTGTCCCCGTCCGACCACTGATCCCTCGGCGACAGCGCCTGATGCGACCTCCGGACCGGATCCTCGTTACAATGGCGCAGGCCGGTATCACCTACCGGCCGGGGACGGGACCGGTACCGCAAGGCGGACGGCTCGCGAGTCGGCACACTGTGCGGCGTCGATCCCCGTTTCCCATCGAATCACCGGTTGTGAAGGGGCGTTTGTGGCAGCCACGAAGACCACCAGTTCGGATTCCGCGATGAGCGGCGATCCGTCGGACACAGAGGTCACGGGCGAGGCCCCCGCCAAGAAGACCTCGGCGAGCAGGACACCCGGGAAGAAGACCGCTGCCGCCAAGAAGACCGCGGCCAAGAAGACCGCTCCCGCCAAGAAGACGGCAGCCAAGAAGACCGCCGCGAAGAAGACAGCGGCCAAGAAGACGGCGGGTGCGGGCGAGCCCGCGGACGCCGCGCCGATCGATGACGCACCCGTCGAGGCCCTCGAGGTCGAACCGGACACCGCCGAACTCGAGGACGTCGAGGTCGACGCCGTCGACGTCGAGGACGCGGAGGCCGACGAGGAGACCAAGGACGGCCCCACCGCCAAGGACAAGGCGTCGGGAGACTTCGTCTGGGACGAGGACGAGTCCGAGGCCCTCCGCCAGGCCCGCAAGGACGCCGAGCTCACCGCGTCCGCCGACTCCGTCCGCGCCTACCTCAAGCAGATCGGCAAGGTCGCCCTGCTCAACGCCGAGGAGGAGGTCGAGCTGGCCAAGCGGATCGAGGCCGGCCTCTACGCCACCTGGTTCATGGCGCAGGTCGCGGAGCGCGGTGAGAAGCTCACCACCGCCCAGCGACGGGACTACAAGTGGATCGAGCGGGACGGGGTCCGCGCCAAGAACCATCTGCTCGAGGCCAACCTCCGCCTCGTCGTGTCCCTTGCCAAGCGGTACACCGGTCGCGGAATGGCGTTCCTGGACCTCATCCAGGAGGGCAACCTCGGCCTGATCCGCGCTGTGGAGAAGTTCGACTACACCAAGGGGTACAAGTTCTCGACCTACGCGACGTGGTGGATCCGCCAGGCCATCACACGCGCCATGGCCGACCAGGCCCGCACCATCCGGATCCCGGTCCACATGGTGGAGGTCATCAACAAACTCGGCCGCATCCAGCGGGAGCTCCTCCAGGACCTGGGCCGCGAGCCCACCCCGGAGGAGCTCGCCAAGGAGATGGACATCACCCCCGAGAAGGTGCTGGAGATCCAGCAGTACGCGCGAGAGCCCATCTCGCTCGACCAGACCATCGGTGACGAGGGCGACTCGCAGCTCGGCGACTTCATCGAGGACTCCGAGGCCGTGGTGGCCGTGGACGCCGTGAGCTTCACCCTCCTGCAGGACCAGCTCCGCTCCGTTCTCGACACCCTCTCCGAGCGCGAGGCGGGCGTTGTGCGCTTGCGCTTCGGCCTCACCGACGGGCTGCCCCGCACGCTCGACGAGATCGGGCAGGTCTACGGCGTCACGCGCGAGCGGATCCGCCAGATCGAGTCCAAGACCATGTCGAAACTGCGTCACCCCTCGCGATCCCAGGTCCTGCGCGACTACCTGGACTGACCCCGGATAGCGAAAGAGGGCCCCGCCGGCGGCGGGGCCCTTCTTCCGGTATCGGAGGTGGGGTCGCGGGACTCCCGCCGGTCACCAGCTCCGCAGCAAGGAGATTCGCTCCCGGATCTGATCGGCCGAGGCCATCGGCACCGGTGGACCCCCGCAGGCGTTGCGCAGCTGCGTGTGGATCGCGCCGTGGGACCTGCCCAGACGGCCGGAGTACACCGAGACCAGCGTGTTGAGCTGCCGCCGGAGGTCCTTCAGCTCCGCCGCGGAGGCCACCCGGGCGGCCGCCGCGCCCGCGTGCGCGCCCGGGCCGCCGGCGTTTCCCGGCAAGGTGGTGCCGGAGATGGCCGGATCCGTTCCCACGCCCACCACGGCGACGGGCCCGGATGCGGTGACCTCGCCGGAGGTCCGCCGGATCTGCTCCTTCTCCCGCTGGCGCAGGAGCGCCTTGACGTCATCGGCACCCAGCAGACCCGGCAGCCCGATGTAGTCGGCCTCCTCCTCGCTCCCGGCGAAGGTGGCGGTGCCGTAGGAGGACCCTTCGTAGACGATCTGATCGAGCTCCGCGTCCGCTCCGAGGGATATGTATCCCCTGTCCTCCTCGTCGGCGGTGTCGGGTTCGTCCTGCTGCTGGTTGGCCTGGGCCAAGAGTTCGTCCTCGAGCCCCTCCTCGCGGTGGGGTTTGCCCAGGACGTGATCCCTCTGGGCCTCCATCTGCGACGCGAGCTGCAACAGGACCGGGACCGACGGCAGAAACACCGACGCGGTCTCCCCGGGCCTCCGCGACCGGACGAACCGCCCGATGGCCTGGGCGAAGTACAGGGGGGTCGACGCGCTGGTGGCGTACACGCCCACACACAACCGCGGCACGTCCACCCCCTCCGACACCATGCGGACGGCGACCATCCACTCGTCCGTCGAAGCGGAGAACGCGCCGATCCGGCTCGAGGCAGTGGGATCGTCGGACAGGACGACGACGGGGGCACGCCCCGTGATCTCCGTCAGCAGCGCCGCGTACTCGCGAGCGCGTTCCTGGTCGGTGGCGATCACCAGCCCGCCGGCGTCGGGGACGCCGCCGGCCCGGATCTGCCGGAGTCGGGTGTGCGCGGCCTGGAGCACCGCCGGCATCCAGTCGCCATGGGGGTCCAGGGCGACCCGCCAGGCGCGGGAGTTCTGGTCCGCGCTGAGCGGTTCGCCGAGCCGGGCGGAGAACTCCTCGCCGGCGTTCGTGCGCCAGCGGGCCTCGCCGGAGTAGGCCAGGAAGACGACGGGCCGCACGACGCCGTCGGCCAGGGCGTCAGCGTAGCCGTAGGAGTGGTCCGCCCTCGACCGCTGATGGCCCTGGCCATCGGGCTCGTAGGTGACGAACGGGATGGGACTGTCGTCCGAGCGGAAGGGGGTGCCGGTCAGCGAGAGCCGACGCTCGGCGTCGTCGAACGCCTCACGGATGCCGTCGCCCCAGCTCTTGGCGTCCCCGCCGTGGTGGATCTCGTCGAGGATCACCAGTGTTCGGCGGGATGCGGTCCGTTCGCGGTGTTTGAAGGGGTGCGAGGCCACCTGGGCGTAGGTGACCACCACGCCGTGAAATTCCGGCGCCAGTGCCCCCGAGGAATTGGAGTACTCGGGATCGAGCGCGATCCCCGCCCTCGCGGCGGCCTCGGCCCACTGGAATTTGAGGTGCTCGGTGGGGGCGACGACCGTGATCGCGTCGACCGTCCGGTCGGCCAGGAGCTCGGTGGCCACGCGCAGACCGAACGTCGTCTTACCGGCGCCGGGGGTGGCCACGGCGAGGAAGTCCTTCGGCCGTGCCATGAGGTACTTGCGAAGGGCGGTCCGCTGCCATGCGCGCAGTGGTGCGCCGGTGGCCGTCGCGGTGGCGGGATCTGCGGTCTGCTCCTCGGTGCCCGGGACCGCGCCGGGATCACTCACCAGGCTTCAGGGTCTCGTAGACGCGCTTGCACTCGGGGCAGACCGGAGAACCCGGCTTGGCGGACCGGGTGACCGGGAACACCTCGCCACACAGGGCGATCACGTAGGAGCCCATGACCGCGCTCTCGGCGATCTTGCTCTTGTCCACGTAGTGGAAGAACTTGGGCGCGTCGTCCTGCGTCTCCTCGGTCGTGGTGACCTCGGGACGCTCGAGTGTCTTGGTCCGGGTGGTGCTCACCCCCTCATGATGCCGCACGCCACGGCCGCGGCGCCAACGCCGGAGTACCTTGGGGCCATGGCACCCGACTCCCGTCGCACGCGGTCCGAGGATCGGGACGGTTCCGCGAGGCCCGTTCTGATCACCGCCGCGCGTGAGTCCTACCGGGACGAGCTCGCGGCGCGGAAGAAACGGTATTTCCTCCTGATGTCCGTCCGGATCCCGGCGTTGCTCCTGGCCGCGGGTTCTCTGGCTCTGTGGAACAACCCGTGGATCGCACTGGCCATCGTCGCGGGGTCCATCCCGATCCCGTGGATCGCCGTGCTCAGCGCCAATGACAGGCCGCCGCTTCCCAAGGGGCAGGCACGTCTCTACACCGCAGGCGCACTGTCCGCGAACACACCGTCCGTCGTGCCGCCGGGGCTCTCGGGCATCTCCTCGCGTCCCACTCTCTCCCTGCAGGGCCCGGTGGGCGAGGACCCGGGACCCGAACGTTCAGAACACGGGCACGGTCCCGGCAACGGGACCCCGGACGGCCCCGGCTCCCCCGGCCGTGCCGACGGCCCCGGCGAGAGCGACGACGCGCGGTGACCCCTGCCGTCCCCACGCTGACCCGGCTCGCACCGCTTCTGGCGGAGGCCTTCCGCCGCCACCGCTTCACGGTTCCCGGGTTGGAGGATGCCCTGGGGCCGGCGGCGATCGCAGCCCTCGCGCGCTCCGATTCGGCATCCGTCCGGAGACACGCCCGCTCAGCCGGGCCGACCGGGACGCTGGTCCGGTTGTTCGTCCTGAACGACGCGGTCCCCGAGAGCGAGATCGTCCGGGTCCTGCCCGGGGTGGACATCGAGGACGGGATCGACGCCGGGTTGTGGACGCGCCCGTCCGCGCCCGGAGGAAGCCTTCGTGCACTCCTCGACCTCCGCCCGGTGGACACGGGCCACGGCACTCGATGGGTGTTCGCCGACATAGACGGGTCGATGGTGCACTCCTCGACGAGGTCCGATCACGTTCTCGGAGTGGGGCAGGCCACGCTGTCCCTCCTGAAGATCACCCCCACCTCGCGGGTGGATTCGGTTCTCGATCTGGGCACCGGTTGCGGCATCCAGATGGTGCACGCCCTCGAGACCGCGGCCACGGCGACGGGAACCGACATCACCCCGCGGTGCCTGGCGTTGGCCGCCGCCACGCTCGCGATCAACGGGCTGGACGGGGAACTGCTGTCCGGCCCCTGGTTCGAGCCCGTGGCCGACCGCCGATTCGACCGCGTCGTCGCCAACCCGCCGTTCGTGGTGGGCCCCGCGGATCCCGGGCACTCGTACCGGGAATCCGGCCTCGCCCTCGACGGTGCGAGTCAGACGGTCGTCTCCGGGGTCGACGGCCACCTGACCGAGAACGGCACCGCGGTCATCCTCGCCTCGTGGGTGGAGCGTCGGCACACCGACTGGAGGACCCACGTGGCGTCGTGGATCCCCTCGGAGGGCGTGGAGGCCTGGGTGCTGCGTCGCGACCGCTCGGACCCCGAGCTCTACGTGTGGACATGGCTCACCGACGAGGGCATGGATCCGCGGGACGAGTCCACCGCCCTCGCCGCGGAGACCTGGCTCGACCATCTCGGCGACCACGAGGTCGACGGGGTCGGGTTCGGGTACGTCTACCTACGGCGGATCGACGGCGCCTCGTCCGTGCTCTGCGAGGACCTGACCCACCCCTTCGACGAGGGGCTCGGCGACGAGGCCGAGGCCTACTTCGCGCGGTCGGCGTGGCTGCGGTCGGCCACGAACCAGCAGGGCGGGCAGGCGCGGGCTCTGGACACGACCGTGTTCACGGTCTCCCCCGACGTGCATCTCCACTCCTCGGAGAGCCTGGCGCCGGACCCCGATCCCCCGGGAGAAGAGGATCCCGATTCCGAGGCGCGGACCGGATCGGTGATCGTCGAACGCGTCACCGGCGCGCGCTGGCGCCACGAGATCGATCCCCTGACCGCCACCGTCCTCCGGGGTGCACGGATGGGCGCGCTGCCCCTCGAGGATCTGGTGGTCCTGGCCGCCGCCGGGGCGGGCGAGGACCCGGCGACACTGGCGGACCCCGTGCGCAGGGTCGTGGCCGACCTGTTCCTCCACGGTGTCGTGGTCCCCGCCGGGGTTCCCGGAATGCTCCCGCCCGGCGTGTCGGCCGCGGCCTGCGCGGGACCCGCGGACCGATGAGAGCCGTGATCTCGCGGGTCACCGAGGCGTCTGTGACCGTGGACGGGGCCGTGGTGGGCGCACTCCCCCGCGCCGGACTTCTGGTCCTGCTCGGCGTGTCGACCGACGACGACGAGACGGACGTCTCCACGATGGTCCGCAAGATCGCCGAGTTGCGCATCCTGCGGGGCCGGTCGGGCGCGAACGACGACGGTGCACTCCGGGACGATGCGGTCCGGGACGGTGCGGTCGAGGTGGGCGCGGTCGAGGTCGGCGCGCCCGTCCTGGTGGTCAGCCAGTTCACCCTCATGGGGTCGACGACCAAGGGGCGCAGGCCGTCGTGGTCCCGCGCCGCCCCTAGCGAGCAGGCCGAAGCGGCCGTCGACGCGGTGGTCCGCGGTCTCCGGGACCGCGGTCTCGAGGTCACGACCGGCAAGTTCGGCGCGATGATGCAGGTCAGTTCTGTCAATGACGGCCCGTTCACCGTCCTCGTCGAGACCTCGGGTTCCCGCGCCTCGTGACGGGCGTCATCATCGCGGGAACATTCCCGGCGGCCCCGCCGTTGTAGCAGTACGTGACCGTGACCCGGCCACGCGCCCGTTCCGTCCATCAGCAACCGACCGCCGGCTCTGATCCCCCGGACCGGCAGGAGGAGGAGACATGACGTCAGCCACCACCCGATCGGATCGTCGGACGGAGGCGGAGTCGGAAGGCCAGAGCCCCAGCGCGGACCTCGTCCGCGTCTACCTCAACGGGATCGGCAAGACCGCCCTCCTCAACGCGGAGGACGAGGTCGAGCTCTCCAAGCGTATCGAGGCCGGTCTGTACGCCTCCCACCTCCTGGCCACCAAGAAGCGGATCGGCCCCACCAAGAAGGCGGACCTCAAGGTGATCGTCGCCGAGGGGGAGGCGGCCCGTGCACACCTGCTCGAGGCCAACCTCCGACTGGTGGTCTCCCTGGCCAAGCGCTACACCGGTCGCGGGATGCCACTGCTCGATCTCATCCAGGAGGGCAACCTCGGACTGATCCGAGCCATGGAGAAGTTCGACTACGCCAAGGGGTTCAAGTTCTCGACCTACGCCACGTGGTGGATTCGCCAGGCGATCACCCGGGGCATGGCCGACCAGTCCCGCACCATCAGGCTCCCCGTGCACCTGGTGGAGCAGGTCAACAAGCTCGCCCGCATCAAGCGGGAGTTGCACCAGCAGCTCGGACGCGAGGCGACCCTGGATGAGCTGGCGGAGGAGTCGGGAATCCCCGCGCACAAGATCGAGGAGCTGCTCGATCACTCCCGGGACCCGGTGAGCCTGGACATGCCGGTCGGCGCCGACGAGGAGGCGCCCCTGGGCGACTTCATCGAGGACGCCGAGGCCACCAGCGCCGAGAACACGGTCGTGACCAACGTGATGCACTCGGACGTGCGCGCGGTGCTGTCCACGCTCGAGGAGCGCGAGCAGCAGGTCATCACCCTGCGCTTCGGGCTCGACGACGGCCAGCCGCGTACTCTCGACCAGATCGGGAAGCGTTTCGGTCTGTCGCGAGAGCGTGTCCGTCAGATCGAGCGTGAGGTCATGGCGAAGCTCCGGGAGGGGCGCCGCGCCGACAAGCTCCGTTCCTACGCGGTCTGAGGGACGGACGGGCCGCACGGGCGCAGGACGCAGCCCCGGCTCCCCGAGGCGGGTTCACCCCGCCGAGGGAGCCGGGGCTGCGTTGCGC
>NZ_JADDKI010000304.1:0-3761 GCF_015356725.1 Dietzia sp. SYD-A1 | reverse complement strand
GTAGACGACGACGAGCTGGTCGCTCTCCTCGAAGGCGGCGGGGTGCGCGACGGGCTCGAGGTGCACCGACGGCACCACCACGGCACGGTGGTGGTGCCAGTCGCCGAGGAAGGCGGCGGGGGGCGCCAGACCCAGTGACCGCGACCGACCGTGCAGCGCGCGGAGCAGGTCCGGGACGGTTATCAGACGGTCGGGCACCCGTTCATGCTTACACGCGACTGTGCAGGTGAAGAAGTTATTACCTTGCACTCTGCGGAAGTTGTTGACAAGGTTTCATGAATGTCCAGTTCCAGCCAACAGAAGAGTGACCCCGCCTCGACTCCGGTCGGTAAGCCCCGAGCCGACCTCGCCGTGATCATCCCGACCACCGTGATCGCCCTCATCGTGGTGGTCTGGGGTGCGTTCTACACGGCGTCGTTCGAGAACGCCGCGGGTAATGCGTTCTCGCTGGTGGTCGAGACCGTGGGCTGGTTGTTCATCCTCGTCTCCACCACCGTCGTGGCCTACACGATCTACCTCGCGTTCTCCCGCTTCGGCGGGATCCGTCTGGGTGGCGACAACGAGAAGCCGGAGTACTCCACCAAGTCCTGGATCGCGATGATGTTCGCCGCCGGTATGGGCATCGGCCTGATGTTCTACGGCGTCTCCGAGCCGCTCACGCACTACCAGACCCCGCCCCCCGGGCAGGAGCAGCAGTACGACGTGGCCATGGCCACCACGGCCTTCCACTGGACCCTGCACCCGTGGGCGATGTACGCCGTCGTCGGCCTCGCGCTCGGCCTGGCCGCGTACCGCTTCAAGCGCGGGCATCTGGTCTCCCAGGCGTTCGTCCCGCTCATCGGTCAGAAGCGGGCCAGCGGGTGGATCGGCAAGGTGCTCGACGTGGCGACCGTCGTGGCCACCATCTTCGGCACCGCGGCCTCGCTGGGGCTGGGCGCGCTGCAGATCCGGGCCGGGCTCAACGAGACCGGCGCGGTCGACGGCGGCGGGATCGCCCTCGTGGTGGGTGTCATCGCGGTGCTGGGACTGGTGTTCCTCGCCTCGGCCGCCTCCGGGATCGGCAACGGCATCCGGATCCTGTCCAACATCAACCTGGTGCTGGCCGTCTCGCTCGCCCTGTTCGTGGCCATCTTCTCGGGGGCCCTGTTCTTCATGCTCGACCTCATCCCCACCACGATCGGCACCTACTTCTCCGACTTCTTCGAGATGGCCTCCCGCACCGCGGTGAGTGAGAACGGTGAGGCCGCCGGGTGGCTGTCCTCGTGGACCGTCTTCTACTGGGCGTGGTGGATCTCCTGGTCGCCCTTCGTCGGCATGTTCCTCGCCCGGATCAGCCGCGGCCGCACGGTCCGCGAGTTCATCATCGGCGTGGTCCTGGTCCCCAGCACCCTGTCGGTGATCTGGTTCTCCATCTTCGGTGGCTTCGCCCTCTACCTCGAGGAGGCCGGACGAAGCGTCTTCGGGGACGGTTCTCTCGAACCGCAGCTGTTCAACCTGCTCCGCGAGCTCCCCCTCGCGCCGGTGCTGATGGTGGTGGCGATGGCGCTCATCGCCGTCTTCTTCATCACCTCGGCCGACTCGGCGTCGATCGTCATGGGCGGGATGGCCCAGTACGGGATCGAGGAGCCCTCGCGGTGGATCGTCATGCTCATGGGCTCGTTCACGGCCGCGGTCGCGATCATCATGCTGGTGGCCGGTGACGGAGGCGGGAACGCGCTGTCGAGTCTGCAGAACATGACCATCATCGCGGCGTCGCCGTTCGTGCTGGTGCTGATCGCCCTGTGCGTGTCGATCCACAAGTCGCTCTCGAGCGATCCGGCGGCCGAGAACGCATGAGGCGGGCCGGGTGTACGCCCGGCACGGACCCCGCGGACGCGACCACTAGTCTGGGACCCATGGCGAAGACAGTCCTGACCGCGGTCGCATGGCCGTACGCGAACGGCCCCCGGCACATCGGTCACGTCTCGGGTTTCGGGGTGCCGTCGGACGTCTTCTCCAGGTACCAGCGGATGGCGGGCAACGACGTCCTGATGGTCTCGGGCACCGACGAGCACGGCACCCCGCTTCTGGTGCAGGCCGAGAAGGAGGGCGTGTCGGTCCAGTCACTCGCCGACCGGTACAACCGGGTCATCGTCGACGACCTGGCGGGCCTGGGGCTGAGCTACGACCTGTTCACCCGGACCACCACCCGGAACCACTACGCGGTGGTCCAGGAACTCTTCCGCGGTCTGCACAGCAACGGGTACATGGTGGCCAAGACCACCACCGGGGCCGTGAGCCCGTCCACGGGCCGCACGCTGCCGGACCGGTACATCGAGGGCACCTGCCCGATCTGCGGCTACGACGGTGCCCGCGGTGACCAGTGCGACAACTGCGGCAACCAGCTCGACCCGGCGGACCTGACGAACCCGGTCTCCAAGATCAACGGGGAGACCCCGACGTTCATCGAGACCGAGCACTGGTTTCTCGACCTGCCCGCGCTCGCGGACTCGCTGGGGGACTGGCTCTCCGGGCGGAAGGACTGGCGACCCAACGTCCTGAAGTTCTCGCTCAACCTCCTCGAGGACCTTCGTCCGCGGGCGATGAGCCGCGACATCGACTGGGGTATCCCGATCCCGGTCGACGGTTGGCAGGACCGCGGCGACAAGAAGCTCTACGTGTGGTTCGACGCCGTCGTGGGGTACCTCTCCGCCTCCATCGAGTGGGCCTGGCGCTCCGGCGAGCCCGAGGCGTGGCGGCGGTGGTGGACCGACCCCGAGGCCGTGTCCCACTATTTCATGGGCAAGGACAACATCACCTTCCACTCGCAGATCTGGCCGGCCGAGCTCATCGGCTACGACGGCCGGGGCGCGCACGGCGGACGGCCGGGGGCGCTCGGCGCGCTGAATCTGCCCACCGAGGTGGTCTCGTCCGAGTTCCTCACCATGTCCGGGTCCAAGTTCTCCTCCTCGCGCGGGGTGGTGATCTACGTCCGCGACTTCCTGGCGGAGTTCGGCCCCGATTCGCTGAGGTACTTCATCTCGGTGGCCGGCCCGGAGAACCAGGACACCGACTTCACGTGGGACGAGTTCGTCCGACGTACCAACGCCGAGCTGGTGGGCGGCTGGGGCAACCTGGTCAACCGCACGGTGTCGATGGCGCACAAGAACTTCGGCGAGATCCCCCGGCCCGCGACCCTGACCGATCTGGACGCCGAACTGCTGCGCGACGCGGAGGCCGCCTTCGCCACGGTCGGCGGCCATCTCGAGCGTTCCCGCTTCAAGGCCGGTGCCACCGAGGCCATGCGGATCGTCGGCGCCGCCAACCGGTACATCGCCGCCACCGAACCGTGGAAGCTCGCCAAGGACCCCGACCAGCGCGAGCGCCTGGGCACCGTCCTGCACACCGCCCTGCAGGTGGTCTCCGACGCCAACACCCTGCTCACCCCCTATCTGCCGTCCGCCGCGCAGCAGATCCACGGCGCGATCGGCGGGCAGGGGGTGTGGGCCGCGGCGCCGCAGGTCCACGAGGTGACCGACGACATGCCGGTGGACCTGGTCGGTGCGGGGCTGCCCGAGGCCGGTCGCAGCTATCCCGTCATCATGGGTGACTACGCCTCCGAGCAGGCCCGGTGGGCGCGTACCGAGCTGACCCCCGGGACCCCGCTGGCCAAGCCCAGCCCCCTGTTCGCCAAGGTCGACCCGGATCTCGCCGAGACCGGGCCCGACTGGGCGCCGATCCAGCAGGCGGAGTGACCGGGACCCATGGGTAAGCGCAAGCCC